>DASYVQ010000156.1:0-15225 GCA_035936875.1 Chthoniobacterales bacterium | reverse complement strand
CGTTTTCATATCAGTCCCCTTTGCCACAGATTGAGACCGATCTTCACAGATTCAGAAAGAGGACTCGATTCCGTGAGTCTGTGTTTCATCTGTGTTGATCGGTGGCGAAGTTCTACCGATTTTCCTGCGACGGTCCTGCCGGTTTTGTATTCTTTTCCCCGCCGATGCCGATCTTTTTCAGGAACGGTTCAACCGATTGTTTGCGGCCAAGGAATTTCTCAATGGAAACAGTCACGTCGCGTCCGTCGCCTTGCTCATAAATCTCGTGGCGCAATCGCAGTCCCGCCTGCTTGTCGAGATAGCGGTCCTTCGCTTTCTCAAAAACGGTCGCCATGTCCGCGGCGATCGCATCGGCCCAGGCATAACCGTAGTAACCGGCATCGTAGCCGTTCAAGTGTCCGAAGTAAGTCACGAACGTCGTGCTTGGATCGATCGGCAGAAAAACTTTCTCCAGAATGGGATTCGACATCGCGACGCAATCGTAGGGCGCATTTTCAGGATGCTGATCGTGCAACGCGAGATCGAGCGAGGCGAATGCAAACTGCCGGCGATAGAAAACGCCGGCCGTCGCTTTCTTGGCGTCGTTCATTTTCTGGATGATGTCGCCGGGAATTTTCTTGGACGGATCGCGATAATCGGCCGCGAAAGTATCGAGCACTTTTTTGTCCCAAACCCAGTTTTGCAGCATTTGCGAAGGCGCTTCTACGAAATCGCCGGGCACGTGCGTTCCGGCAAAACGTCCATGCTTCGCGCGCGTTGTGATTTCGTGTAGAGCGTGCCCGAATTCATGGAACAACGTTTCCACATCGGAATGCGTCATTAGCGAAGGTTTGTCTGCGCTCGGTGGCGGAAAGTTACAGAGCAACGCAGCGACAGGGCGTTGATATTTGCCGTCTGACAAAAGCTTGCCGCTGATAATCGGGAATTCGGCGAAGTGGTTGAATTTTCCTTCGCGCGGAAACATGTCGAGATAAAACATGCCGAGCGGTTCGCCGGTGGCGGCGTCGGTCACCATGTAAAACTGGAGATCGTCGATCCATTTGTAGGGCGCGGCGATTTTCTCAAACTTTAGCCCGAAGATGCTCTGGTAGATGTTGAACATTCCTTCCAGCACTTTTTGAAACGGGAAAAAATCGCGGAGCGCTTCTTTATCGACAGCGTATTTCTGTTTAACGAGCCGGTTATCGTAATAGCGCCAATCCCAAACACCGATCTTGGCGTTGGGGTCCTTCGTGTCCGCGGCCTTCATCTTTTGGATCTCGGAAACTTCGGCGGCGAATTTGGGCTGAATGCCGGAGACGAGATTGTCGATGTACGATTTCGCGCCCGCGCCGTTCTTGGCCATTTTGATTTCGGTCTGGAAATCGTCCCACGATTTGTAGCCGAGCCGGAGCGCGATCTTGTTTCGCAGGACGAGCATTTGATTGAGCACGGTTTGATTCGTGTCCTTGGCCAGCGAATCGTGAATCACGTAAAGTTTTTTCCGGGTCGCTTCGCTTTTGGCGTTTTCTTCAACGGTGATAAATTGCCAGGTCACGTTGGACATGACGGTGTAAGCAGCGTCGCCCGTCTTGACGCCGGGTGACCCGAAGAAACTTTCCGGCACGCCGTCGAGTTCAGCTTTGGTGAAGACGACCGGCACCTTTGTGTTGACAATGTTTGTGTCGAAATCGGTGCCCAGCTTGGCCAGGTCTTTGCGCAGCTGTTCGACTTCTTTGCGTTTCTCCGGCGGCAAAGCCAAACCGGCACGCCGATAATCGCGCATCGTTTCGTCGAACAACTTTTTGTCTTCGCCGGAAAGCTGCGGATGAGTGTCGGCGAAAGCTTTGAGCGCTTTATAGACGTCTTCGCGATAATCGATGCTCACCGCCCATTCCTGGAAAACTTTCACCGCGTTCTCGGCAGCGGTACGCATTTTCTCGTTGGTGTTGCTTTCCTTGATGACGACCGCCTTGTTCGCGGCCAGGCTTGCCTTGTAGGTCAGATCGTCGAGGGCAACGACAGTGCTCTTGAACGTGACTTCGCCCGCTTCCTGCGCGCCGATTTGATCGAGCGCTTTGTTCGCGTTCGCGATCGCGTCTTTCATCGCCGCGTCCACGGCTTCGGGCGTTTGTTCCCAATCCGGGATGGTTAAAACGGCGTTTGCCTTTGCCGCGGCGGAAGAGAAATCGTTGACCGTTTTCAAGTCAGCAGCGCGAAGATCGACAAGCCCGCTGGCGAGCAAAGCAACTAACACAAGCAGCGAGGTAGTTTTCATAAATTTCGTTCAGACAGAAGTGGCCACAGATTTACACAGATTTTCACGGATAACAGACGGAATTTTGCTGAATCTGTGTTTTATCTGTGTTCATCTGTGGCGAAGTGATCGAAAAATTCCTGCTCGCTTTCATTCCCGTCTTTGTCGCGATCGATCCAATCGGATTGGTAGCGATTTTCATGGGGCTTGGCACAACCGCGTCGCGCGAACAGCGGAAACATCAGGCGTTACTTGGAATTTTGACTGGTCTTCTCGTCGCCGGCGGTTTCATTTTTCTCGGAAAGATCATTTTCGCCGCGCTCGGCATTACTGTGGCCGATTTCCAAGTCGCGGGTGGACTCATTTTGCTCATCTTGGCGGTGCGCGAACTAGTTGGCTTTGGAGCGAACGATCGCGGTGGCGGAGAAGAGTTTGGCGTTGTGCCGCTCGGTATGCCCCTTATCGCCGGTCCGGCCCTGTTAACCTCGCTGCTTATTTTGATCGACAGTGTCGGTGTCGTTTACACGGTCCTGTCGCTTCTCTTGAATCTCGGGATCGTGGCGATCGCACTTTGCAACGCCGATCGTTTTGCGCGTTTGATGGGAAAACAGGGACTTCGCGGCGTTTCAAAACTGATTGCGCTCTTGCTCGCCGCCATCGCCATCAGTCTGATCCGACGGGGCTGGAGCGGTGCGTAGCTATTGCGTGTCCGTTAAAAACGTTCCACACCCGATGTCGCTCAAGGATGCTGACTTCCCGGGATGGCTCGTTTCAACTCGGCTTCCTTGTCTCCGGCCTGGTAACGGCGATTCAGCTCAGCTTCGATGGCGTAGATCTCATCTTGCTCCCGAGAATTTTCCCCGTGATGAATGAACGCGGGTTGTCCTTTTCGGGTTTGAGTATAGGTGGTCTGAGCGTAGAGTTCGCGCCGGCGTTGCTGTAACCGGGCCGTTGTCCATTTGCGGAAGGGCGAGTCCGGTCGCGAATAATAAGCCGGGCCGGTGAGCGGGACCGGGGCCGCTGGCGCTACGTAGCCTGTGTTCGCCTGCTGCTCGGTGCAGCCTGCGAGAATGGCGGCAACTGCAACTGCCAATAATGGTTTCATGTTCTTTATATTAGGTTCGTCTTTAATGATCGTTTCGTTTTCCAAATATTCAACCGGCGCCCGGATCCAACGTTGCGCAGGATTTCCTCGCTTTTAACAAAGATCTGGCTCTATTTTTTAGCGGGCGCGGGTCATTGACACACGGACGACCCTCGTTAACATCCTCGGCCTTATGAGATTTCCGCTCGCCTTAACGACGAAAATCGCTGCTTACATGATCGGGCAGAAACTGCGCGGCACGAAGAAGTTCGCCACAGTGCTGCAGCTGGAACCGCTCCACACCTGCAATCTGACGTGCACGGGTTGCGGTCGGATTCGCGAATATTCCACTTCGCTCAAGGACATAATGAGCCTGGAAGATTGCCTGGGTGCAGCCGAGGAATGCAACGCGCCGATGATTTCGATTTGCGGCGGCGAACCGCTCATTTATCCACACATCGAAGCGCTGGTAAATGGTGTGCTCGAGCAGGGTCGCATCGTCTACATGTGCACCAACGCGATGTTCATGCGCAAGAAGATGCGCGAATGGCTCGCAACCCAATTGTCGATCAAGCCGGCGTTTGTTGAAGAAAAAATCGCGGACCTGCTTGGCGCTGGTTTGCTTAGCGAAAAAGACGCGGCGGAAGTCCGCAAGGGGCCGAAAGACCCGGCGAAGCCAACGATCGGTCCGAATAAATGGATGTATTGGAACGTTCACCTCGATGGGCTGGAGCGCATCCACGACCTCATCGTCGAGCGCGAAGGCGTTTTCAAAGAATGCATTCTCGCCATCAAGATGGCGAAGGTTCTCGGCTATCAGGTCGCGACTAATACGACGATTTACAAAGAGACCGACATGAACGAGGTCGAGCAAATGTTCGATTACCTCTCCGATCTTGGCGTGGATGGCCACACGATTTCGCCCGGCTACGAGTACGATGCGGCCAAGAAGGACATGATCAAGCGACTCAACCTGCAGCCCGAGAATTTCTTTCTCACCCGCAAGATGACGGTGGAGAAGTTTCAAAAGATCGAGGATTGGATGAACCGCTACACACTTTTCGGGACACCGATCTATTTCGAATTCCTTGCCGGCAAACGCGACCTGACTTGCTCGGCCTGGGCGATTCCGACCCGGAACATCCGTGGTTGGAAAGGCCCGTGCTATTTGATGACCGACGCGCATTACTCGAGCTACGCCGAGATGCTCGAGCAGGTGCAATGGGACAAGTACGGCGTCGTTAACGGCGTAGCCCGCGACAGCCGCTGCGAAAATTGCATGGTGCATTGCGGCTACGAGCCAACCGCGTCGCTCGGCTTACAAGCGCAGCGCGGCGACACCTGGAAGAACATTAAGTTTAATTTCGGGGCGAAACCGAAACCGACTGGCCGTGGTAGCGAGATCCTCGCGTTCAACGGCGTCAGTTGCGGAAACGGGCATCTCACGGGCAAAAGCGCTGAGAAATCGGCGCAAGCGTCTTAAGATCGACAGTCGTTAGGTCGATAAGATAAGATCGATAGGAATGAGTTCATCGCGAAACGTGATTTCATTGCGAAGCGCGGCTCCCGAGCGCGCCGAATCCTACACCGCGACCGACGCCGAGATTTCGCAGGCGATCGCGCGAACTCAGGAACATTTACTGAGACAACAGCGACCAGACGGCCATTGGTGTGGCGAGTTGATCGTGGACAGCACGCTTTGCTCCGACTTCGTGCTCTTCATGCATTGGTTGAGTGAAGTCGATGCGAACCTGCAAGAGCGTTGCGCCCGCCACATTTTAAAGCGGCAGCTTCCGGACGGCGGCTGGAACATTTACTACGGCGGCCCGAGCGAAATCAACGCCTCGGTCAAAGGCTATTTCGCGCTCAAGCTGGCTGGTTATTCGCCGGAGCTGCCATTCATGCGCAAGGCGCGCGAAAACATTCTGCGGCTCGGTGGCATTCCGCGCATGAACACGTTCAGCAAACTTTATCTCGCGCTGCTCGGCCAATTCCCCTGGAAATATCTGCCGACCATCCCGGTGGAAATGATTTTGCTGCCGAAATGGGCGCCGTTCCACATTTACAAAATGTCGTCCTGGAGCCGCGCGATGCTCATTCCCCTCGCCATCATCAATCATTTCAAGCCAACCCGCACCTTGCCGGGAGACAAACATTTGCACGAACTCTATCCGCTTGGCACCGAGCACCAGGATTTCCGATTGCCGCGCGACGAACGCTTTTTCACCTGGCGCAATTTCTTTCTGCGCGTTGATAACGTCCTGAAGGTTCTCCATCCGCTACGCTTCCGGCCGATGCGGCAGCGGGCATTGGAAGAAGCGGAGCGTTGGATGCTCGAGCGCATTGGTGAGGGAAGCGACGGTCTGGCCACGGTTTTCCCGGCCATGCTCAACTGCTTGATTGCCTTGCGCGCACTTGGTTACACGAAAAATAATCCGGTTTACAAAAAGGCAGCCGAAGCTTTTGCCGGACTCTTTGTCGATGATCCGGACGACTTTCGCATTCAACCGTGTCTCTCGCCGGTTTGGGACACAGCCATCACGCTGATCTCGCTGGTTGAATCAGGCACGGCGCCGGAGCATCCGGCCATACAGAGCGCGGCCAAGTGGCTGCTCGAAAAGGAAGTGCGCATCCGCGGCGACTGGGCCATGAACAATCCGCACCCGGAAGCGAGCGGCTGGGCCTTCGAGTATAACAACGTTTATTACCCGGACACCGACGACACCGCCATGGTGTTGATGGCGCTGCGACTTGTTAGGCCGCAAGATGGACAACCTCTTGGTGAATTGTTTCGGCGCGCGCTCGACTGGCAGCTCAGTTTTCAATGTCGCGATGGCGGCTGGGCCGCGTTCGACAAAAATGTGACGACGCCGTGGCTCGAAGATATGCCGTTCGCTGATCACAATGCGATTCTCGATCCGACTTGCAGCGATCTGACCGCGCGCACGCTGGAGCTGCTCGGCTACATCGGATTCAATCCGAAAGCGCGTTGTGTGCGCGACGCGATCCAGTATTTGATCGACACCCAGGATGACGACGGCTCGTGGTACGGCCGCTGGGGCGTCAATTATATTTACGGCACTTGGCAGGTCTTGCGCGGATTGGGCGCTATTGGCCAGGACATGACCCAGGACTGGATCTTGCGCGGACGCGATTGGCTGGAGAGTTGCCAGAACGATGACGGTGGTTGGGGCGAAACATGCGCGACTTACGAAAATCCGGCGATGAAAGGCATCGGCGCGAGCACACCGTCGCAAACCGCCTGGGCGGTGATGGGAATTTGCGCGTGCGGCGATCTGGAGCGGTCGAGCATTCAGCGCGGTGTGCGTTTCTTGTTGAGCTCGCAAAAATCGGACGGCTCCTGGGACGAGCCGCAGATCACGGGGACAGGGTTTCCGGGCGTGTTTTACCTCAAATACGACATGTACCGGCAGAATTTCCCGCTACTTGCGCTCGCCACTTACGTAAATTATCGCAGCGGTCTCGGCCATCATCCGAGTTTTTACCGTTGCGAATAAATGGAGGGCCGGGCTCTGTCCCGTCCGGAAAAATTGGACGACACGGAGGTCGTCCCTCCAAAAGATCGACAATCGCAAGATCGACATCTTGGTCGCGCGATTGACCCCAATCGCCCGTGGCCTAACGTAATTCATTATGGCTTACGAATTACCAAAACTTCCTTACGCGTACGATGCGCTCGAGCCGCATATCGACGCGCGCACGATGGAGATCCATCACACCAAGCATCACCAGACTTACATCACCAACGTTAACAATGCGATCAAAGGCAAGGCCGATCTGGAAAACAAATCGGTCGAAGATCTGATCAAGAATTTAAACGCGGTGCCGGAAGATATCCGCACGGTTGTGCGCAATAACGGCGGCGGTCACGTTAATCATTCTTTCTTCTGGAAAATCATGGGCCGGAAAGCCGGCGGTGAACCGAAAGGCAAACTCGCCGACGACATCAAGTCGACTTTTGGTGGTTTCGATCAATTCAAAGAAAAGTTTGCGGCCGCGGGTGTGGGTCGTTTCGGCAGCGGCTGGGCGTGGTTAATTAAGAATAAAAGCGGCAAGCTCGAGATCATTTCCACTCCGAACCAGGACAGTCCGCTCATGGACGGCAATACTCCGGTTCTCGGCTGCGACGTTTGGGAGCACGCTTACTATCTCAACTACCAGAATCGCCGGCCCGATTACATCAAAGCCTGGTGGAACGTGGTGAACTGGGACGCAGTCGCGAAGAATTACTAGGTCGCGGTCCTTGAGAGTGCGAAGAATGGAGGGGCGACCTCCGTGTCGTCCCAAATTTCGGACGCGACGGAGCGCGTCCCTCCAATGGCGTATTTAAACGAAAATTATCTCAAGCTTCAGGCCGGATATCTCTTCCCCGAGATCGCGCGGCGCGTGCGCGAATTTTGCGAGGCAAATCCTGAAGGAGCCAAAAGATTAATCCGGTGCGGGATCGGCGACGTGACCGAGCCGTTGCCGCGCGCAGCGGTCGAAGCGATGAAACGCGCAGTCGAAGAGCTTGGCCATCGCGAAACCTTTCGCGGTTACGGACCGGAACAGGGCTACGAATTCCTAAGATCGACAATCGCGCAAAGGGATTATCGAGATCGCAAGATCGACATCGCGGACGACGAAATTTTTGTTTCGGACGGGTCGAAATGCGATTGCGGCTACATCCTCGATATTCTTGGCGATCAAAACAAAGTTGCCGTTCCCGATCCAGTTTATCCGGTCTACGTCGATACAAACGTGATGGCCGGTCATACCGGTCCGGCGAAAAAGGACGGCAGCTACGAAGGGATCGTTTATCTGCCGTGCATTGCGGAAAATAACTTCGTTCCACAGCCGCCAAAGGAACATGTCGATCTTGTTTACCTTTGTTTCCCGAATAATCCGACCGGCACGGTGGCATCGCGCGAGCAATTGGTGGGTTGGGTCGAGTACGCCCGCGAGCACGAGGCGTTGCTTCTCTTTGACGCCGCGTATGAAGCGTATATTTCCGATAAAGATATCCCGCATTCCATTTTTGAAATTCCCGGTGCGCATGAGTGCGCGGTTGAGTTGCGAAGCTTTTCCAAAATTGGCGGATTCACGGGAGTTCGTTGCGGTTTCACGGTGATGCCGAAAGCGTTGCTCGCGCGCACCGAGTCCGGCAAAAAATTACCTTTGCATCCGCTTTGGCATCGCCGGTGGAGCACGAAGGCGAACAGCGTGAGTTATCCGGTGCAACGTGGCGCGGAAGCGCTGTATTCCGCCGATGGACGCAAACAAGTTCGCGCGCTGATAGATCATTACATGGGCAACGCGAAGATCCTGCGCGACGCCTGCGCCAAGCTCGAGATGCAAGTTTATGGCGGCGTGAACGCACCATATATCTGGGTTAAAACACCGAATGGCCTAACGAGCTGGGAAATGTTCGATCGGATGCTGCGGGAGTTGAATGTGGTCATCACCCCCGGGAGCGGTTTTGGCGCGCAAGGTGAGGGTTACATCCGTATCTCGGCCTTTAACAGCCGCGAAAACGTCGAAGAGGTTGCGCGCCGCCTGCAAACTTTGGCCTGAAGATCGACATCTTCCCTTGCGATCTGACCGGGTCGCGTAACATTCCCGCTTTGGGAAAGAAGTCAGCGTGTCCGAATCGAAACAAGATCTTCTCCAGCTTTATCGTTTCTGTTTTCTGATGCTGGCCGATGCGCGCAAGGCGCAGGAAGTTTTTCATGCCACATTGCGCGATGCGGCGCAGCAATCGGCGAACGGTGAGCCGCCCCGCGATCGCCTGTGGTTTTTTCGGGACGCGCGCTGGCGTTGTCTGGAAGCAAGTGAGCAGGGATTGCAGGCCGAAGATGTCGATCTTGAACTGGAAGAGCTGGCGGCTTGGGCGCCGTCACAGATCGAAAAGCTTGAGCCTGCGCAACTCGCCATCTGGATTTCAGCCGCGCCCGAACCGCAGCGCACCGCGCTGGCGCTTTTTTATCTCGATGAATTCGACCATCGCGAACTTCTCTCGGTCAGCGAACTGAAACCGGCCGAACTGGCGAAATTTCTTTCGCAAGGCCGCCAGCAATTTCAAGCCTGGCTCAATGCCACGATTCCTGTCCCACAGCCATGAAGGTTGTTTCTTTATCGCATCGGCAGCGAATTCTCGTTCAATGCGCGCCGCTCAGCGACGAGCGAGTGAACGATCGCGCCTTGCGCGCGGCTCTCCATCGCGCGCGCAAGACCGAGACCTTCGCGTCGCAGCAGAATTTCGACCGATCAGTTGCGGCCTTGGTGCACGCCGTTCCCATTCCGCCGGATATCACGGAATGGTTTCCCAGCGAAACACTGATTGCGCCGCGTCGGCGCACCTGGAAAAAACAGGCGCAACATCCGGCGATCCTCGCGACCGCTATTGCGGTGGGTGTCATCGCCACGGTGTCGATTTTTCATGTGGTCGAGCGGATGAAAGCTTTTCCGGGGGAAACAAGCGCGCGTCGGCTGCTGACGGTGGCCGCTTCTGCGCACTCTATGATGTTGGACCCGGTGAAAACCGACGCCGGCGCACTGGGCGATTTGTTTTTCATGAAGCATCGCCTGGCGCATTACGATGTGCCGCCGGAGTTTGCCGATCTTCGCACGCTTGGGTGCCGTGTCTTTGACGATGAGGAAGGGCAGCGTGTCGCGCAAATCTGGGTGGTGGAAAAAAAGATGCAGTTTTTTCTTTTTCCGGCGGAACGAGATTCGAAGACAGGCGTGGCCAAGCAATTTTCAGGCTGGCGTTATGTTGATCAAGAACGTTGGACCGGCGTAGTGAAAGAGAAGAACGGCGTCTGTTTTATGGCGGCAGTGCGCGGCGGCGAAAAAGATCTCGCGCCCTATATTTCCAAGTCGAAGGAGTAGGGGAGTACCAGGGGGGAGAATTGAACTCCCGACCAAGGGCTTATGAGTCCCCTGCTCTACCGCTGAGCTACCCTGGCGACGCGACAAATTGAATGACCCGCTGGCAGGTGTCAACGCTTCGAAAGAGCAAGATTTTTTGGACAGGATTACAAGATTAACCGGATTAGCGGAAAGGATTCGTTCTCAACCCGATTCTTTTCGAATCGCTACAATCCTGTTAATCCTGTCTCAAGCGGTAACCGATGGATGATCTTTTCGAGAAACTTTTCGCGCGCGGAAATTCGTATTGGCTGACGCGCTTTGTCATTCTTAGGCTGCTCGGTTTTGTTTACGCGGTTGCGTTTCTGGTCGCGGCGCAACAACTCGTGCCGCTTATCGGAGCTAAAGGATTAACTCCGGCGCATAATTTTCTTTCCGTTGTCCACTCCCAGTTCGGCTCGCGCACCGCCGCCATGTTTCAGATGCCGACGCTCTTTTGGTTCGGTGTCTCAGACGACGGATTGTCGATCTTCGCCTGGATCGGTTTCGCGCTTTCGCTCGTTGTGCTCGCGGGATATGCCAACGCCATCTTGCTCGCGGTCCTTTGGGGCATGTACATGTCGATCGTTCACATCGGCCAAATTTGGTACAGTTACGGTTGGGAAATTCAGCTTCTCGAGACTGGTTTCTTGTCGATTTTCCTTTGTCCGTTGTTCGACGGCCGGCCATTTCCCAAGTGCCGGCCGCCGCTTCTCGTGATCTGGCTGTTCCGCTGGCTCGGCTTTCGCATCATGGTCGGCGCCGGGCTGATCAAACTCCGCGGCGACCCGTGCTGGCGCGATCTCACCTGCCTTTATTATCACTACGAAACGCAGCCGATTCCGAATCCAATCAGCCGATATCTGCATTTCGCGCCGCATTGGTTTCACAAAATCGAAACGGCCTGGAATCATTTCGTCGAACTGATTGTGCCCTGGTTCTCGTTTGGTCCACGCACGGCTCGGCACGTGGCTGGTGTGTTGCTCGTCAGTTTTCAAATCATTCTGACTATTAGCGGCAATCTGTCGTTTCTGAATTACGTCACCATCATTCCATTCCTGGCCTGCTTCGATGACACGTTTCTACGGCACGTTCTTCCGGGGTCACTCGTTAGGCGCGCCGAGCGAGCCGCCCAGGAATCGGAGCCGTCGCGCATCAACAACACCATCGCGATCGCGCTGTCGATCTTGGTCGCGTATTTGAGCATCGCGCCAGCGCTCAATCTCGCTTCCGGGCGGCAACTGATGAATTACTCCTACGATCCGCTCGATCTTGTGAATACATACGGCGCGTTCGGCACGGTCGGCCGCATGCGTCCCGAAATTGTTTTTGAAGGAACTGAAGACGCAGTCATCACCGGCGAAACCAAATGGAAGGAATACGAGTTCAAAGCCAAACCAGGCGACCCGAACCGGCGACCCGCGTTCATCGCGCCGTATCAACCGCGGATTGATTGGCAAATCTGGTTCGCGGCCATGGCCTCGCCCGCCGATTATCCGTGGACGCTGCATTTCGTCTGGAGACTTCTGCAAAACGATCCCAAAACGCTCTCGCTCCTGGCCAACAATCCGTTTCCCAACGCGCCGCCGCATTATATCCGCGCACGACTTTATCGGTACGAATTTGCGCCAATTGGCGAGCGGGCTTGGTGGAAACGCGAACCGATGGGCGAGTGGCTGCCTGCTCTTTCCGCTGACGACGAAGAGTTTAAGCGCATTCTCGCGGCGATGTTTTGGTTGGATTGAGCTAAATCCTCACAATGCGAGTACGGCCGGCAAACGAATCCTCTTTGTGAGATCAGCGACCGCGATCAGTGAGGATCACCTGCAACGAGTAGCTCATCCGACGAGCCGCTTTCACGCGGATTACTTGGACTACGAGGGGCAAGAGATCACGCGGGCACAATTCGTGGCGCGGCTGCCCCATGTTGCCATGGTTGGCGATAGTCTTTCGAGGAATGTCTATGTTTCATCACCCCTGAGCACGCTTTAGCGTGCGCGCGGGCACTATAGCAACGATTGGTTTCTTAATGCTGATCCTTCGTCCTCGAGTGTTTACAGCGTGTTCGAACGGCTGGAAAAATTTACGCCACTCGTGGCCACTGAATATGGCGGATTGGGCGCTATGGTCGACAACGGAAGCGAGCGGCAAAGTTTTTTCCGGAAGATTCTTCGCACGCGCAATTTTTCCGGGCAAGTGACTCAGTTGCTGTCTCGCGAACGGTTCCCCGATCTGATTCTGATTTGGATCGGTCACAACAATGTTGATTGGACGTGGCGCTGCTCTCCCGGCGACCTGGAGCAGCCGGAAAAACGCCTGCCCCGACTCAGCCAACGTTTTCGTGAAGACTACACGCGGCAAGTGCAACGCCTTATCGAACGCGCGCGAATGAAACAGCACCGCGTGGCCATCGCGGTTTACGGTCTTGTCGATTTCGAACTATTCTTTAAGGCCCGTTCCATTGCCGAGTCACTTCGAGAGAGGAATCCCAAATTGTATCCGTACCTGGGGATCGATTGTGAATATCTCGTCTCCATGCGACCGGCATACCGACACAGCCTGATTCGTCTCGTGCGAATGATGAACGAGGAACTGCGCGCGATGGCCGGCGAATTGCAGAGCGAGCTCGAAAATGCTCCAAACGTGCTAGTACAATATTCGGACGCGTTAGCGAGGGCCAACGTTAGTCGCGTCGAAGTGCTTCATGCCGTGGATGGCTGGCATGCATCCGTTGCCGGACACAATGTTTTCGCGGAGGCGGCCTTCAGCGCACTTGGCCCGAGCTTGAAATTTCTCGGCATCGATACCGACTCACATGTGCCGAAAACCCGCAAAGATCGACATCTACAGCCCGCGCTCTTTTAGTCGCGCGACCGTTTCGCGCATCATGCGATAACCAAAGTGTCCTTGCGGCACGCGCAATAATTCAGACCCGCGCCATTTCCGTTGAATCGCCTCGATATCAGCGGGACGCGCGATCAAATCAAAGCCTCCGGCCACAAACAAGACGCGGTCCGCGCTGCAGAGCGGTTCGTTATGCGCAGGCGAACTGAGATGAAAATGCCGCGCCACCAACGCTGGCTCGATGTTTTCCCTGAAAAGCTCGCGCCGCATTGAAGCAGTGGCCGGGCTTTCCCAAATCGCGTGTTCGACGTTCACGATCGGTGCCATTAATGCCACGAAACGAAAATCGCGCTCGACCATTGCGAGAAGGGCGCCAATCCACCCGCCATAGCTTGTCCCGAGCACGCCGAAGTCGCGGCACCCCCGCGCGCGCAAGGCGGCGATCAATTGCCGGACTTCGATCACGCCCTGCCGCAGACCTTCGGCATTACGAACCAGATCGGCCGTGATCGCGAGTTCGCCGTTCCAGTAGCCGCGTGGGACGCGCGAATAATGATACGGCAAATGCACAAAGCAGGCGTTCCAGCCGAGCTCGTTGAAACGTCTTGCCCAGCGGCGGTAACCGATGTGACTCGCCGACATCAGCGCATGCAGCATCAGCACCGTGGGCGCGCTCCAGCCCCGCGGGCCTGGGAAAAAGTCCGCGCGCGCGGTATTGTTTGCGAAAAATTTGGTTTCGATCGGACTGCGCCACGTGACACTCGCGCCGTTTCCAATTTTGCTCGCAAGATCGACATCCTGCGGCGCGGCATAGTATTCGTGCGCCGTCAGTTTCTCGCACTGGGCGACGTACACTTCCATTTCATCGCGGCTGCGCGTGTGCAGTCGATGCCGTGACTGCAGGAGATTCATCGACGCGCACATGAGCGCATCAACCCCGGCCGCGGAAAGGCGGCGAAGCTTGTTGTAGCCACGGCGCTCTGTCGCCGTGTTCTGATGCGCCAATCCAGAGCGCCCCGACAGAGCGGGGCGGCTACATTTCATTCGTTCTTGTGGCGAATGCGGTAGATCGTCGGATGCAAGATGAAATTTTTCGCGCAACTCGGCGTAAAGATTCTTGAACGCAGCTGCGAGCTCATGCTCGATGCGCTGACGCGCCGCTGATTTCTCCAGGTCGGAAGAAGGTAAAATTAGATCGCCGAATGCGATCCAGATCGGCGTGCGTCGCAGTGGCAGCCACCTCTTGGCGGAGTAGAAACGATCGCTCCCGACGATGACGCACGGAAGGATCGGAACGTCTGCCATGTGCGCGAGAGTGGTTGCGCCCGGTCGAAGCGGCGCGCCTTCGAGAAGCGAACGTTCGCCGTCGCGAATGCCGCCCTCGGGAAAAACGCCGACGATGCGCCCGTCTTTTAGCCGCTCGATCGCGGTACGGATCGTTTTGCGATCGGCCCGGTGTCGATCAGCCGGAAACGCATCAACCGCGCGTAAGAAATGTCCGAGCACCGGAACCGGAAAAAACTCCGCCATCGCCATCCAGTCGATCTTGCGCCGCCCGAGCGAAGAAATGATGAATGGATCGAAGTGGCTGATGTGATTTGAGACCAGCAGAAACGCGCCGTTGCGATTCGCATTTTCGCGCCGCAACGCTTGGATTCGTGCCGCATAGCCGAACAACAGTTTCATTGACAACGAGGCAACGCGGTTGGCAAAGGCGTGAAACAGTGAGTTCATTGACCAAACAGCGGGAGCGTTCTAACGCCAGGATTTCAGCGGCGCAAGATCGACAATTTCAAACGTAATTGACAAAGAGAGCGCTGTCGGGCGGAATCCATTTGCGAAATGTCCGGGCGTATTGTGCGAAGGGATCTCCAGAGTTTAGTCGCGACAGTTTTGGTTTTCGGCTGGCCAACGTCAGATGTTGCATCTGCTGCGACATCGAACGCTTCGTCTTCGCCGAAGCCTCGGGAAAACATTGGCGAGGCGGCAGCGGTTGCGGCGGCGAATATGCTTTTATTGCCTGATCATCTTTTTATGAAATCTGCGACGGCGGTGAGCCCGGATTACTTGGAGCAAGCAGCCGATGCGCGGAGCCGTTTTTACGCCGATTATCTGAAGTATAAACAAAAACAGATTAGCCGCGCCGAGTTGG
>DASYVQ010000155.1:0-8770 GCA_035936875.1 Chthoniobacterales bacterium | reverse complement strand
GTCTCGCGCACGTTGTGGTCGGTGATCAGGATCGCCAGGCCGGATTTGCGCAGGTTGATGATGATTTGCTGCACGTCGTAAACCGCAATTGGATCGACGCCGCTGAACGGCTCGTCGAGCATGAGCAGTTTCGGTTTTGTCACCAACGAGCGCGCGATCGTAAGCCGTCGTTTCTCGCCGCCGCTCAAGGTGAGGGCCTGATTTTTCGCGATCCGCTCGATCCCGAATTGGTGGAGCAGCTGTTCGCAGCGCTGCCGCCGTTCGTGCTTCGACAATGGCAACGTCTCCAGGATCGCCATGATGTTTTGTTCCACCGTCATCTTGCGGAAAATTGATTCCTCCTGCGGCAAATAACCCATTCCGAGCCGCGCGCGTTTGTACATCGGATGATTAGTTACATCTTCGCCACAAAAAATGACGCGCCCGCTGTTTGGCCTAACGAGTCCGACAATCATGTAAAAGCTGGTTGTCTTGCCCGCGCCGTTCGGGCCAAGCAATCCGACGATCTCGCCCGCGCGTGCGTTGATGTTCACTCCATCCACTACCGCGCGGCCGCCGTAAATTTTCACCAGCTGCTCGGTGGCGAGGACATTGTCGATCTTCGCCTCGGATGGCGCGGTCGTTTTCGAAGTGGCGGTGGGCGCAGTCTCGCTAATCATGGCTTTGGCGAAGGTGAAGATTTGGCTTTCTTTTCGTTCTCCTCAGTTTTCGGTTCCTGCCGAATCTCGGTGCGACTCGGACCGTGCGTGGTCAATTGTCCATTCTGGTTCACAATCATGACTGTATCCGGGCTGGTGGCCACGTGTGTGTTCGGGCCTTCCTGCACGCGCGGTGTTCCCGTTAATTCGACATCACCGGTTGCGGCGATATAAATCGCTTTCTCCGAACGGCCGACCGCACGAGTCGGCGGGCCGCCATTGGCATCAGGTCGATCGCGCACGAGCGCAACATTGCCTTCGGCCACTGCTTTTTCCAACCCCTGGCCTTCGCCTTTGCGAATAAACACGGTCAATTTTTCCGATTGTAAATTGAAACGCGGATCGGCCACTTTCACGTGGCCGCTGAAAGTGCCCATGCTTTTGTTCGAATCGAAAACGGCTTCGTCGGCATAAATTTCTGTCGTCACCGGCCCATTCGCCGGTTTGCCGCTGTCTAACAACTTGTTGGTGGTGGTTTTTTCCGTCGTGTTTTTTTCCGGCTTCTTCGCGCTGGCAGCCGGCGATTGGGATGGAGACACCGCCGGTTGGCCAGGCAATTGAACGGCCGCGATCAGGGCGATCGCTAGAATCGATGCGGCGGATTTCCTCATTCGCTCGTCTTCCCAGTGAACCGCGATTGGTCGGTGATCACCATTTTCACGTTGCCAATCAATTTCCCCGTCCGCGAGTTGGTGTCGAACTGCACAGAATCGCCGACAATATTGAAATCCGCGCGCTTGATTGTCGTCCGCTCTTGCGAACTGAGGATGCGTGTTTTCAAATCGAGCACCGACTCGTTCATCTCGATGGTGAGGTCGGGGCGATTTTCCGGTGTGTAGGTCGTGATCTTTAAAGAACGAAATCCGACATGTTCTTCATCAATGCGTCGTGCGCTTCCCGCTTCGAACCGGCCCCGCAAATGACCCTCCAGATCAAAATCGGGAAGAACGAGGCCTTTGGCTTCGTGTCCCACGGCGAGGGGAATGTTTGTGAGGCTTTGCTCGCCCGGCGAAACACTCGGCGACGCGCCGGGCAGATTCCGCTTTTGTTTTGCCGGCTTCGGTTTACCAAACGCCGGCCCCGTCTCGAATAACATCGACAAGAGCAGGATCGACAATAACGACGCGGCGAAGCCCCAACTTCCGGAGCGACCGTCACGAAACGGCAGCATGAATAGCTTTTAACATGCGCAGATGCTTCGGCAAATCCTTTAGCGGAATCTGGTTTGCGGCATCGGACAGAGCGCGCGCCGGATTTTCGTGCACTTCCATGAAAATGCCGTCGCAGCCAGCCGCGACGGCTGCCCGGGCCAGCACCGGTGCGAGCACGCTGTCGCCGGAAGTCATGTCGCCCGCGCCGCCCGGCCGTTGCACCGAATGAGTTGCGTCGAAGATGACGCGATAGCCGGCCTCGCGGATCCAATAGAGCGAGCGCATATCGGCGACGAGATTGTTGTAGCCAAAGGTTGTGCCGCGTTCGGTAAAGCAAAATTTTTTGTTACCAAACGCAATCAACTTCTCCGCGATGTTCTTTACGTCCCACGGCGCGAGAAATTGACCTTTCTTCACGTTGATGGGGCGTCCGGTGCCCGCGGCGGCACGCAGCAAATCGGTCTGGCGGCAAAGGAATGCCGGGATTTGCAACAGGTCGATCATTCCGCCGGCAAGCTTGGCCTCATCGGGTGAATGCACGTCGGTCGTGACTGGAATTTTCAACTCCTTGCCGATGGCGGCGAGAATTTCGCAACCTTCGCGCGGCCCAATTCCGCGAAACGAACGCACCGAGGTTCGGTTCGCCTTGTCATAAGAAGCTTTGAAAATCAGATCGACATCTTCCGCCGCGCAGATTTTCGCGATTGCGCGAGCCATTCGCCAGACAAACTTCTCCGACTCGATCACGCACGGGCCAAGAATGAACACGGGACGTTTTCCACCGATGGTGACTTTGCCAACTTTGAGCGTCTTCGGTTTCAAGTGACCGGAGTTTGGCCTTTGCGCGCAAGATCGACAATGGCAAATGGCGCATACAGCGTGCAGAAGAAAAGAAAAGCCAGGCCGTGGAATTGCAGCAGATACAGCGGCCGCCAGTCGGAGAGAAAACTCAGAAGCGAGAACGCCTCGGGTTTGTGGAGCAGGAAACCGTAATTCTCTCCCGTGAGCAGATCGAGCGCGAAGGTGACGACAAAATAAAGTTCCGTCCAGGCGAACGTGCGCAAGATTCCGATCGGTCGTGGCCGGAATCCGTAGATCAACATGAGAAAAACAATGCCAATGATGATGCCGGAATGGGCGACGAAGAAGCTGATGAAACGCAGATCCGGAAATCCAAACGCGAGATTTGGTGTGATGATGGCCTGAAGCGTGCCGCCGATTCCCCAAAAATAGGCGACCTCAAGCCAGCGGCGGTTGCCAGTCCAAAGCGCGACGATGATGACCACCATCGCCCAATCGCACAACTGCATCGGCAATGTGCGCTGCCAACTGGCGACACCGAAACGTCGCGCGACGATGAGATACGCGACATAATTTATCAAGAGCAACGCTGAAATCGAGAAAGCGATCGAGCGCTCGAGGAACCGTGACTTCGTTCGGTGCACGATAAGTGCGAGCAAAAACGGCAGCACGATTGTCAAAAAAATGACGGTCAAATGCCCGATGCCGTAGGCATGAAACGGGTGCTCGTTTTCCATTTGCGCGATCAAATCGACAATCGCCAAGATCGACAATGCCTAACGAATCACCCAGAGGTTGCACGGAATGACGTCCGTGAGCCAGGCAATGTTGCCTGGAAGCGACTGATCGCCATTGGCTGCGGGCTGGACCGGCACGACGAGCAAATCCGCTTCCATTGATTTCACAAAATCTGCAGCGGCGAAACCGGTGTTGCCGCGAATGCAGCGTGCTTCCATCGGCACATCGGTGGCGCCCGCCGACAACACGAATTTTTCCAACTCGGCCTCGTCGTCGTCTTGCGTTTTGATTTTGTCGCCTCCGTCTGCCTTGGCGCGGGCTTCATCGAAGGTAGTGATCACACGAATGACATAGAGGCGTTCAGTTTTTTCAGCCAGCGCCAGTTGTAGTGTTCTTTTCAAAGCATCGAGCGCCCGCTCCGAGTAATCGGCCACAAAAACAATCTTACGCAGCGGCTTCGGTTCCTTTTCCGGATGAGTGAAGAGCATGACCGAACAAGCAGCGTCGCGCACAAGACGGCGCGCGACGTTGCCTAGAAATGGATGGAGGACAACCTCCTTCTCGAGCGCGCCGGCTACGACCATATCGATATTGTTATCGCTTAGCGCCCGCAGAATTCCGTCCGCGGGACTGCCTTGCTGGTAATAAACGGCCGAATCTCTCGGCAATTGCAGGGCACCCAGTACGTCGCTAAATTTCTTCGCGGTTTCGGGGTTGCGTTCGCCCACGTAAATCAAGCTCAGCACGGAGCCGAAGCGGTCCCGTATCCGTTTTGCTTCCGAAAGCACTTGCTCGAAGCGCGGCGAAAATGTGCTCGCTACGGCGATCGTCTTGTATGGTGAGGGATTGATCATCAGGTTTTGGGGAGCCAATCTCCAACTTCACAGAAAATCGGCAACCGCAGAAATTTGATGTTTTATCATTGCTGTTGGATTTTTCCGCTCTGGTTATGAGACGCGCAATTTATCCAGGCAGCTTTGACCCGGTCACGAACGGGCACCTCGACGTGGTCGAGCGTGCACGGAAACTTTTCGATGAAGTGATTGTCGCGGTCGCGCACAATGATGAGAAGCAGCCGCTCTTTTCCCTGCAGGAACGGCTCGATTTGCTACAACAAACCGTGGGCAAGATCGACAATGTGCGGGTTGCGCAATTCGAGGGTTTGCTGGTTGAGTTTGCGCTCAAGCAAAAAGCCAATGCCGTCATCCGCGGCCTGCGCGCCGTCTCGGATTTCGAGTTCGAATTTCAAATGGCGCTAATGAACCGGAAACTGGAGGGGAGCGTGGAAACGATCTTTCTCATGCCGAAAGAGGAATATACATATCTGAGCTCGCGATTGGTGAAGGAGATCGCGCGCCTTGGCGGCGATGTCTCGAACTTTGTGCCGCCGCTCGTCGCCAAGGCGCTGGCGCAGAAATTCTCCCGATAAACTCCGAAAGCTTTCGCGAGTGAGAATTCATTTGAAACAAATTCCGGCTGAGGGGTTGCATCTTGAGGGCGAAGAAAACTGCCCCATTCCGGAATTGAATGCGGAGGGAATTCGTTGTGTCGCGCCGCTGTACTATAACATCGACGTCGGCCTTTCGGACGGCTCGCTTTGGGCGAATGGCTCGCTGAAGCAACCGGTCGAGCTGAGTTGCGTTTCGTGTCTGGAGAAATTTATTTACGAGATCAACGTGCCGGCGTTCGCGTTGCACACAGAGTTGCACGGCCCGGAAACTGTCGATCTTACGCCGTTCATGCGGGAGGACGTTTTGTTGAACCTGCCGGCGCATCCGCGGTGCGACCGCGAGGGAGACCGTGTTTGCAAAGCGGCCTCGCACGTTCAATCCCGCGCCGAGACGGAGGCAGCAGAACGCAAGCGTGAGGCCGATTGGCAAGCACTGGATAAGCTCAAGCTAGGCAAGATTTAGAAAGAATTTTCAGTTTTTACATCGAGAGCCTGGCAAATCCGCAACAGCGATCTCCGGTCTAAAGGGAATCCGACGCGACCTCGGCAAACAGGTCACGTATTAAGGCGAGATGCCGTTCAATGCTAAACGTTCGCAGCGCACGCGCTACGACCTGATCCGGCAGTATGTGGTTTGGAAACACTTGCCTGCTCGCGATGGCGTGCAGCCGATCGAACAGCGCCTCCACGTCATTGTTCGGGAAAAGCAGACCGCTTACACGTTCCTGGACTACTTCGGCCAAACCGCCGGTCGCGCTCGCGATGACGGGCACGCCGCGCACGATTGCCTCAATCGCAACAAGGCCGAGCGGCTCGGCCCATACGGAAGGCACGACGAGGGCCCAAGCGTCACAAAGTTTCGTTTCGATTTCTCGCGGTGAAAGCCAACCGTAAAACTCAACCGCATTCGTTAAACCAAGCGCCCCTGCCACTGCTTCGAGATGCGGACGTAGCGGCCCGCGCCCGATGATGCGGAGACGCGCTGAAGGAAATGCGGAATGGAGCGGCGCGAATGCTCGTAGCAGCAAATCGACCCCTTTTTCACGATCGAGACGCCCACAGAAAACAAAGACGGGATCGGCTGCGGGTTGCCGTCGAAATTGCAATCCCGGTGGCGGCACAGGCAGCAGCGCGACCTCGGAGCTGATGCCATCTCGGGCTAGTTCTTGGCGCACCCAATCGCTGCACGCGAGCACGCGCGCAACGCGTCGCAATCCCGAGCGGATGAGCGCATATCGCGGCTGGTCGTGCAACCAGTGCAGCGCGTTCACACAGCCGTTCTCGTAGCAAACCCAACCCGCCTTTACGCGGCACAGCGAACCATCCGGCAAGAGCTTGGAACCGATCGGACAGATGCATTTGTAATCCGAAACCAAAAGCACGATAGGCACACCCTTGAGCGCGCTTAGCACGGCAGGAGAAAGATGATGCGCGAACATGTTTACCAGCGCTACGTCCGGGCGCAGCTCGGTGCGCGCGCTCTTAACACTCGCGACAGCGAAAGGATTAACAATTTGGAGAAACACCTGGGCCGCAATGCGCTCGGTTCCGAATGCCACATAATCCGCCGCGCCGTCACCCCTCGTTCCCACGCTGCTTGTGAGCAGCCGCACCTCATCACCCGCGGCGCGCAGACCATCGCGCAAAAGCCCGATGTAGGCTTCGGCGCCCCCTTGGCTGCGATTCCAATCGGTCACGAGCAGAACGCGCATTAGATTCCGCCGGCGACGGGGACGACCGCGCCAGTGCGCGCTGATTCCTCCGCCGCTAAAATGATTTCCAGATTCCGCAGTCCGTCGCTGAGGGAAGCCAGTCGACGCGGGCCGCCACGGCACATCTGCACGAACGCAGCGAGGGCGCGGCGATATGATGACTCCCATGAAGGGCGCGTTAGCCGCGCAAGTCGCCATGCGACCGCTCCAGCGCTCGGCAGGACGAAGCTGCGGCGAACGCCGTAACCGAATCGGCGCCCACGACGCAGCGACAGCACGCAGCGGTGTCGATCGAGCCGCAACGTGCCGTGTTCGCCGATGAATTCGAGCGTATCCGCACGCCCCGCTCGGAAGGAAAAAAAGCCGGACGCTTCCGCTCCACTACGCATCGAGAGCCATAGCCAGGCGCTATCCTGCTCGGTCACGTCGGAGGTCACGCGTGCCTCAATTCTTTCCACCTCATCGCCCAGGAACCATCGTAGCAAGTCGAGGTGATGCGAAGCGAGGTCGAGCAAAACGCCGCCGCCGGTCTCGCGCCCGCGCTTCCAATCAGGCATCGATGCCGGCAAGCTGGGCTCACTAAACACGGTTTGCACAGCACGAACGCGGCCAATCTTTCCCTTGGAAATCAAAGCGCGCCCTTGTTCGAAAACAGGATGGCAGCGGCGATTAAAGCCCATCGCACTAACAATGCCCGCCTCCTCTGCCGCATCGACCACGCGACGTGCGTCGCCCGCAGCAACGGCGATCGGTTTTTCCAGATACAAATGTTTGCCGGCTTTCGCGGCGGCGAGCGCGAGTTCCGCGTGAAAACAATTGGGCGCGCTGATGATTACCGCATCAATGTCGGAGCGCGCGAGCAGTTCGTTGGCATTCGCATGCACCGGGACATTCGCCAAGCGCGAAGCGCGCGCGCGCGCCGACGGATCGGGATCGGCCGCGGCCACCAGCCGCGCTCGGTTTAATTTCTTGAGCTCGCGCAGATGCGTCCAGTAGGCGACCGTCCCGCATCCGATCACGCCGAATCGAACCGAACCCCGGGCGCCTAACGAGTCTTTCACGCGAGGTAGTCGAGTTTGTGGATTTCGTAATCATCCATCGCTGCCTGCTGCGCCAGATTCCGCCCGGCGATGTAACTGACCAATTCGCCCGCGGCCTTGGCCACGTTTAGCAGCAGGATCGCCGGGAGCGTCGCAATCGGAATAGACTCCACTTGCGCGGTTCGTCGCACACCAGGCAGGACACGCCAGACGAGCACGAAGGGAATCAATCCGGCGCCAAGCGCGTAGGCAAGCCGCCGAAACCACGACCAACGGTCTACCCGTTGCGATCCGATGAGCCGGCCAGCCAGGAAATGCTCGTGTATAGATTCGAAAAGCGAATTGATATTAATGTGATCAATTCGCGCTGCGGGCTCGAAGTAAGCGCGGTGGCCGCGAGCTTGGAGCGCCATGCGCAATTCGTCGCCATGTGTGAGCATATGTTCGAGACGGTCGCCCATGCTGAGAAGAAGATCGCGGTGGTAGAGCGCATTGTAGAGTGGCGCTTCCGGAATTTCGCCTGCTGGCAGATAGGCGCTCCAGCGAGCATAATCGGCCAGAAACCCTGCCCAACTGAAGAGGCTCGTCGGGTTCCCGTTTGCGAACCCGGGCGTGACCGAAGCCCAAGGTCCAGCTGCTGCTGCCGCGATGAGCTTCTCGGCCGCGTCCGGATGCAAATAGCTGTGCGTCTCTCCGACAAAAATCAACGGCGCGGTCGCCGCACGGATTCCTGCCGCCCGCGCGGCCCCGAGCGGCGAGAGAGATGCGATTTGCACGAGCCGAATTGCAGCGAACTCGCCTTCATGCGCGCGCGCTTTCGTCATCGCCGCCGAGGCGGGCGCAACCAACACAATCTCGAGCCGGTTCGCCACAGTTTGGCGACAAAGATGTTCGAGAACGGGTTGAATCGTCTCGTAGGCATCGGTGGGCAGGATCACCGATAAATCCGGCGCGTCCGATTCAACCGACATAATCGACTCTGCGCACTTCGTAGTGATTCATAGCCTTCTCCTGATCGATTCTTCCGCCACCGCCGGCGTACCCAACTACTTCGCCAGCGGCCTTCACTAGATAAAGCAGCACGATGGCCGGAAACGTTCCCGCCGGCAGAGTGCGTGTGCGGGCCGTCTGCCGCAGACCGGGCCAAACACGATAAAACAGCACGAGCGGAATCAGCCAG
>DASYVQ010000154.1:0-28139 GCA_035936875.1 Chthoniobacterales bacterium | reverse complement strand
TTCCATCACCCCCCAGGCCGATGAGGTGGAAAGAAAAACCGGCTGCTTCGTGGCAAAGAGTTTTTGCAGCTTTGGATGAACGTCGCGGTAAAGATTCTTAAAATCTTCGCCGCGATGTCCGATCATCGGACGCGAAAACGCGGCCAGCGTCTTCGCTGAGACCTCGACGGGTCCGGGAGTGAAAAGCTTGTTGTGTGGCTGCACGCACAAACGTTAATCGCTCCCGGTTTATTTTCGAATGAAACTGATGTCACCACTGCGCTCGACGCGCGCCTTCCTTACCTTCGCGATATCCTCGTCGTGTAAACTCAAGCGCATGTCTTCTTCGACATCGTGAACAGAAATGTGATTGCGGTGCATTGTTCTCAGGACAAAGTCGCCGTCTTCGATAATCATTTCGGGCCGGCCTTTGATCAAAATGCCGAACCAATGCGAGTGATACGCGATCAAGGCGAGTAATCGATGCAACATGACGATGACGAAGCTGCCCCCAAGCGTAGCGAAGAATGCGGCAGTGCCGTTGACCGCACGTGAGAGCACCGACGCGAGGATGACGATGAGGACGGCGTCGAAAGCGGTTTTGCGAGCTAGCGAACGTTTGTGGCCGAGCCGGACCATGATCAACGTCGCGAGAAAGACGATGATTCCGCGGAGAGAGATTTGCACAAATGTCAGCTCTTTTGGCTCGAGGCCCAACCCCAGAATTGGCGCACAGAAATCGTAAATTGTATTCATATCTAAGATTCTATCGCCTGGAAAAAGTCTGGCGAGCGCATGTCGATGTTGCGACGATTCCTGGCTGGGGAAAGACGCGCTTCGGTGATTGCGAATCCTGAAGCGGCGCGTCAAAATTGAGCCGACCGCTAGATAAAACGGGGGGTCACATTCCATGAAGCAGATTCTTGTTTCGAGTTTCTTAATTGCGTGCCTGGGTGTGCAGGCCAGCGGCCAGTCCGTCGACGCCGTGACAAAAAGTCCGCAGGAACTGGCCGATGAGAAGACGCTGGTGCAAATGGAACACGATTGGAACGAGGCCCTCAAGACGCGCAATGTTAAGTGGTTTGAAGAAAACCTGGCTGGCGACATGACCGAGATCATGAGCAGCAACGGCTCGCTTAATACCAAGGCGGACGGCATCAAGTACCTTGCGCGCGACAAGACTGTTTATGAATCGCTCGAGGTCTCGGATCTAAAGGTGCGCGTAGAAGGCAACGCCGGCATTGTCACCGGAATCAATCATATCAAGGCGCGCGATGAGGACGGCAAACTGGTCGAGCTGCGTTTTGCGTTCACCGACATCTACATCAAACGCGAAGGCCGCTGGCAGGTCTGGTCGAGCCAACATACCGCCGTTAAGCCATAGCGGACTGAAGCGCTAATTCGATGGGACGAGTCCGTGTCGTCGTGGCGACCGAACTTGCACGGGAAAGTTTCGCATGGCATAAGACGACGCTCGCGCGGCTTTGATCGCCGAGCGTAACCTCGAATCATGCCGACGCTCCCACCTTCTTCCCACGATGCTGCTATTGAAGCGCAGGTGTTTTGGTTGCGATTTAAGAATGAAATCGCGACTGCGCTGATCATCGTGCTGCTGGGCATCGCCGGTTTCGCCGGCTACCGCCTTTACACCCACAGTCGTGACTCCGCGGCGGCGGCTTTGTTAGGCAGCGCCAAGAGCCCGCCGGACTATCAACAGGTGATCGCGCGCTATCCGAATAGTCCCGCCGGTGCGTCTGCTTATCTCTTGCTCGCCGAGGCGCAGCGCAATGAGAAAAAGTTCGCGGAGGCAAACGCCACCTTGCAGGCTTTCGTCAATAAAAATCCCGACCACGAGCTGGTGCCGACTGCGCAAATGGCCATTGCGGCGAATCTGGAGTCGATGGGTAAGAGCGATGAGGCTTTGGCGAGCTACCAGCAGATCGCGGCGAAATATCCGAAAAATTTCAGCGCACCCCTCGCACTCATTTCTCAAGTGCCGTTATTGAAATCGAAAAATCGAACGGAAGAGGCGCGCCGGGTTTGCGAGACGATCTTGACGCAGTATCGCGATAGTTTTTGGGCGAACGAGGCGATGCGCGAGTTGCGCTCGCTTAAGCCGAGCGCTCCGTCGGCAGCCGAATCGATAACTGCGCCGCCGGGTGCACCAGGCGCTCCTCCGCGCTTGATCGCGCGTCCACCACCGGCGGCTCCATCAACTGCGCCGCCATCAGGCGCGCCAACGCCGGCACCGAAGAAGCCGAGGTAACTGTAAAGGCGAGCGTGTCGCCTCCAGCATTGCGATTTGCCCCGAAAGCTTTCGGGGCCGCTACAGGCAATTATCGTTTCGAGAATTGGAAACGCTTGCGCGCGCCGGGTTGCCCCGATTTTTTTCGCTCTTTCATGCGCGGATCGCGACGAAGCAGACCCTCCGCTTTGAGCGTACTGCGCAAATTGCCGTCCACCTGAAGTAGCGCACGCGCGATGGCCATGCGCGCCGCGCCGGCTTGACCGGCCACGCCGCCCCCGGTGGCGTTGATCGACAAGTCATAGGTGTTCACCATCTTTACGGCTTGCAGCGGCTGCAGGACAATGTTTTGCAGCGGTGCGCTCGGAAAATAATCTTCGAAGTTGCGGCCGTTGATATCGATCTTGCCGCTGCCCGGAGTCATGCGAATGCGCGCAACCGAGGTTTTGCGGCGACCAGTGGCGATGAATTCCTGAGCTTGTGCCATGAAGTTACGTGGTTAGACCGATTCGTTAGGCAAACTGGACCGGCTCCGGTTTTTGGGCGGTGTGGGGATGGGATTCGCCGCGATAAACTTTCAGCTTCCGATAAACGCTGCGACCAAGACGATTGTGCGGAATCATCCCTCGGACCGCGCGCTCGATCAGCAATTCCGGATGGCGCGCCCGTCGCGCCCGCACGTTCTCCGATTTGTGTCCGCCGACATAACCGGAAAAGCTCATGAAAATTTTCTGCTCTTCCTTTTTTCCGGACACCCGCACTTTCTCGGCGTTGATCACGATAACGAAATCGCCGGTATCGACGTGCGGGGTAAAAATCGGTTTCTCTTTTCCGCGCAGGAGTTTGGCCGCTTTGACCGCGACGTGACCCAGCACCTGGTCTTTGGCATCAATCAGCCACCAGCGGCGCTCGACTTCATTTGCTTTGGCGGAAAAGGTTTTCATCGCGTCTGGGAGAGGGCACGGAAACTACTGGCCACGTAGGTCACTGTCAACCGGCGCAAATCAGGGCGGTGTTGGTATCAGAGGTGCTTTCTAGTAATTATAATGCGCCTCGTTATTATTGCTCTCGCCTCCGCTGCCCCGTTTCAACTTTTGTCCGCCAAACAACCGGCTCCCGCCGCTGATTCTGAACAGGTTTCAGCAACCGCCGTGCTTCGCGAAGTCAATCTTGCCCGCGAAAATCCGTCCCTTTACGCCACTTTCGCCGCCGAATCCCGTCCATTTCATATGATCGAACACGGCCGCGCTGTCGATGAAGCGGTCCGGTTTTTGAAAAGGGCACGTCCCTTACCGCCTTTAACGTTGTCTTCCGGAATGTGCCGGGCCGCGGCCGATCATTGCGCGGAACAAACCGACGGACAGACCGGTCATGACGGCAACGATCATAGTACACCTGGTGACAGGATCGGCCGTTACGGGACATGGAGTGTCAGTTGGGGCGAAAATATTTCTTACGGCCAAAATACCGCGCGCGGTATCGTCTTAACGCTCATCATCGACGACGGCGTCCGGTCGCGCGGGCATCGCAAAAACATTTTTAATTCGAAGTTTAATTTCGCTGGTGCGGCGTTCGGACCACACGCGCGATATCGCAGCGTCTGTAGCATCGATTTTGCGGGTGGATATGCCGAACGCGCAGAACCGCTCATCGTCCGGAACCCTTAAGTTCATTTAATCGGTGCGTTGGCCGTTAAAAAGGCCACTGGTCATTTCGTCGGCGCGCGCTTAATTCGTTGTCGCCATGTCCAATCCTGCCACGCAAAGGACCGCCATCTCGCCGCGGCGGGACGAAGATTTTCCGGAGTGGTACCAGCAGGTCGTGCGCACGGCTGAGTTGGCCGAGCCATCGGACGTGCGCGGCTGCATGGTCATTCGCCCTTGGGGATTCGGTGTTTGGGAAAACATGCAGCGGCAACTCGACGTCATGTTTCGCGCAACCGGACACCGCAACGCCTATTTTCCGCTTTTCATTCCACTGAGTTATTTCGCCAAGGAAGCTGAGCACGTGGAAGGCTTTGCCAAAGAGTGCGCGGTCGTCACGCACACCCGGCTGGAAGTCGATGCCGATGGGAAAATGAAACCGGCGAGCCCATTGAACGAGCCGCTGGTGGTGAGACCGACTTCCGAAACGATCATCGGCGCGAGCTACGCCAAGTGGGTGCAATCGTATCGCGATCTGCCAATTCTAATCAATCAATGGGCGAACGTGGTGCGTTGGGAAATGCGGCCGCGTTTATTTTTGCGCACGACCGAATTTCTCTGGCAGGAAGGGCACACCGTCCACGAAACCGAAACGGAAGCGCGCGCGGAGACGAAATTGATTCTCGATCTTTACGAGCGCTTCGTGCGCGATCATCTCGCGGTTCCCGTTTTCAGCGGCGAAAAATCGGAGAGCGAACGTTTTCCCGGTGCGGTGCAAACGCTCGCGATCGAGGCGATGGTGCAGGACCGAAAGGCGATCCAGGCCGGGACGTCGCACTTTCTCGGACAAAACTTTTCGCGCGCCAGCGGGATTCAATTTCAAAACCGCGAGGGCAAACAAGAATTTGGTTGGACGACGAGCTGGGGCGTGAGCGCGCGCCTGGTCGGGACAGTCGTCATGATGCATGCTGACGATGACGGATTGGTTTTGCCCCCGCGCATTGCGCCGACCCAAATTGTGGTTCTGCCCATTTCACCGAAAGAAGAAACGCGGGCGAAAGTGCTGGAAGCGTGCGACAAACTCGCGGCTCAACTTCGCGCAAACAAGTATGTCGATCTTGCGCTCGAAGTGGAAATCGACCGGCGCGACCTCGGCGGCGGCGCGAAAAATTGGGAATGGATCAAAAAAGGCGTGCCGATCCGTGTTGAGATCGGACCGCGCGACCTGGAAAAGAATTCTGTGGAAGTGAGCCGGCGCGATCAGCCGGTGAAATCGAAGGAGTCGATGTCGATGGAAGAATTCGCTAAGCGCGCGCCGGAAATCCTCGATTCCATCCAAAAAAATCTTTACGAGCGGGCGAAGAAGTTCCGCGACGACAATACGCGCACGATCGATTCGAAGAAAGACTTCTACGATTTCTTCACGCCAAAGAATTCAGCGAAACCGGAAATCCACGGCGGCTTCGCGCTCGCGCATTGGAACGGCTCGCGCGAAGTCGAAGACCAGATCAAAAACGACCTCAAAGTCACAATTCGTTGCATCCCGCTCGACGATTCTTTGGAGCCTGGGCGCTGCATTTTCACAGGGGAGCCAAGCGCTCGGCGCGTTATCTGGGCAAAGGCGTATTGAAATCTTTTGACACCGATTCCGGCCGGTTGACGGGGCAAACACCACTATTTTATTTTTTGAAAGCGATGGAATTGAAGCTTTACAGCCGCGAATGGTGCTCGTGGTGCATCGATGCAAAAGAGTATTTAAGCGCGCGCGGTTACAAGTTCGCCTACATCGACGTCGGCCAGGATCGAGAAGCGTATGAAGAGATGAAGGAACTTTCAGATCAAACCTGCGTGCCGACATTCGTGGCGGGCGAGAACGTGCTGGCGAATTTCGACACCGACCAGTTGGAGAGATTTCTGACCGAGCATCAGATCGAGCCGTAATGTTGTTTAACCTTTTTATTCTGCTCGGCGTGGCAGTGCTCGCCGTCGCGCTGCGGAGCTTCCAAAGTTCTTTCGCCCAGAAAGCGGGCGCGCTCGCCATTCTCACCGTTTCGTATTTGCTGATTTATTTCACGACGGGAAGCCACATCCTCGGCGCGATTGCGGCGGCGGCGTGGTTCTTTCTTCCGTGGGTTGAAATTCTCACCCGCATCCGCACTCTGCGTTTGCCAAAAGAGAAACAACTCCGGCGCAAAAGCCCGCCCTCCGCCGATATTTTCCCGTCGCTCAACGACATCACGCGCGAGATCGAGAATGAAGGTTTCGCGCATGTGAACGATGCCGGCTGGGACTGGGAAGATTACCGGCAATTTTTTCGGCTGTTCTACAAGGACGACGACCGGGCGCAGGCCACGATCTGCCTGAACGAGCAGCACGATCTTTCCTTTTATTATCTACGGATCTCATCGCGCGCAAAAGGCGGCACCATTTGGACGACTTGGAATTACCCGCTCTCCTATGGCTTAAAGTTGACGCCACACTTCCGTATCAATCGGCAGCGGCCGGACCAAACTTTCTGGCAGCTTTATCAGAGTCACCGCGAGTTCTTGCGAAGGAACAGCGTGCAGATAGACGCGATCGCTCCGCTTGATGAAGAGCGCATCCAGCTGGAAATGGAAAACGATCTGCGCGATCAAATCGCCCACAACATCGACAAGGGCGTGCTTAAACAAACACCGGCCGGCGATGTGAAATATTCCTGGCGCGGGATGATCTATCTGTGGTGCCAGTTCCTGCTCGATCTTGTCCGGCTGTAATGTGGGAGGGGCCTCAGCGCCCCGGCAGTCGCAGCGTTGAGGTCGCGCCCACATTCAGACCTTCATGATCTCCGTTTCTTTGTGCTTGAGATGGTCGTCGATCGATTTGACGAAACGATCGGTCAATTTCTGAATCTCGGTTTCCAGATCGTGCAGCTCGTCTTCGCTCAACCCGCCGGAAGTTTTTAGTTTTTTTGTTTCATCGAGGGCGGCGCGCCGATTCGTTCGCACCCGCACACGCGCTTCCTCGGCCATTTTGCCTAACGACTTGGCCAGCTCTTTGCGCCGTTCTTCGGAAAGTTCCGGAATCGGCAACCGAATAATTTTTCCATCGACCGCCGGAGTAATTCCGATATTCGATTCCTTGAGCGCGCGTTCGATGTCTTGCACCGTGCCGGCGTCGAACGGCTGGACGACGAGCAAGCGCGCTTCCGGCGTGGTGATGAGCGCGAGCTGCTTCAGTTTCATGGTCGATCCGTAAGCGTGAACATCGATGTTCTCGACCAGAGCGGGTGAAGCTTTTCCGGTACGCACGCTGGCGAATTCGTGCACGAGATAGTCGACGCTTTTTTCCATCGACACCTCCGCTTCCAATAGAATGTCGTCTCGGCTCATGCGGTAAAATTTCTACTTTGGCTCGGTCTCGCCGCAAACCAGTGTCCCGACTTTGCGCCCAAGCACGGCGTCGCGAATGTTGCTTGGCTTATTCATGTCGAACACCACGATCGGGATTTTGTTGTCCATGCAAAGACTGAACGCGGTTGAATCCATGATCTGCAAACGCTTGGTCAACGCTTCGGTGAAAGTAATGCGATCGAAACGCTTGGCGTTCGCGTCGGCTATCGGGTCCCGATCGTAGATGCCGTCCACTTTGGTCGCTTTCAAAATGACGTCCGCGCGAATCTCGCTCGCGCGCAGGGCTGCGGTCGTGTCAGTCGAAAAGTAAGGATTGCCCGTGCCGGCGGCGAAGATGACAACGCGGCCGAGTTCAAGATGCCGAATGGCGCGCCCGAGAATGAACGGCTCGGCCACGTTTTTCATTTCGATCGCCGTTTGCACGCGCGTCTCGACGCCCATCTGCACGAGCGTGCTGCGCAAGGCCAGCCCGTTGATGACCGTCGCAAGCATGCCCATGTAATCCGCCGTGGTGCGGTCCATTCCGCGGTGCGCCGCCGACGAGCCCCGCCAGATATTGCCGCCGCCGATGACGACAGACACTTGCACGCCCAGCCCGTGAACTTCTTTGATCCGCTCAGCAATTTCGCGCACCACCGCCGGGGAAATGTTTTCCCGCGCGCCGCGCTCCTGCAGCGATTCGCCGCTCAGCTTCAGCACGATGCGTTTGTAAGCGGGCGCCTCCGTTTTCATGATCGACAATGATCAAACAGAACGCCGCGAGATTTTGAAAGCAAATTAGCGAATCGAGAGCGACCAAGGTGGATCGAGCAGTCCCTTGCTCGATGCTAAAGCTAAGCGGCGAAGCCGCGATTATTTAACATCGCCCGCGGAGCGGCCGATCCACCTTTCGCCGCGCAAGAATTCCGCCGCGCTCATTCGGCGTTTGCCTTCCAGCTGTACTTGGTGCAACGAAAGCGCGCGCGTGCCGGTTGCGATCACGAGCTCCTTGTCGCTCCGCAGAATCTCCCCGGGTTTTCCGCTAAGATCGACAATCTCGGCCGAAAATATTTTCAAATTGCGCAGCTGACCTGATTTCGCCGCGGTATTTGTGAATGCGCCGGGCCAGGGATTGTAGGCGCGAATTTTTCTTTCGATCACTTCGGCAGGCTCTTCCCAATCGATTCGTCCGGCTTCACGATTTAATTTCGGCGCATAAGTCGCGATCGCCTTGTCTTGCGGAACGCGCGGCGCGCTCCCGATTGAAAGTAAACGCAGCGATTCGAGCAACGCATCCGGAGCGACTTGCGCCAGTCGATCATGCAACGAGCCGCCGGTGTCGTCAGGCAGGATGTCGGTCTTGCGTTCCAAGAGAATGTCGCCCGTATCGAGGCCTTCATCCATGTACATGACCGTGATCCCAGTCTCGCGGTCGCCTGCCGCGATGGCCGCTTGGATGGGCGCGGCGCCTCGCCATCGCGGCAAAAGCGACGCATGCAAATTCAAGCAAGCGATTCCAGGTATCTCGAGCACCGCTCGCGGCAGGATTTGTCCATAAGCCATGACGACGATTACATCCGGCGTAAGCGCACGAATTTCTTCGATCGATTGTGGATCTTTGATGTGCACCGGTTGCAAGGTCCGAGCCGGACTGGCATTTGGTCCGCCGCCTATCAGCGATTTCTTAATCGGAGGCGACTCGACTTTTTGTTCGCGCCCGACTGGTTTATCGGGCTGGGTGACGATTCCAACGACTTCGTGCTCGGATTTTTGCAGCGCTGCCAGCGTCGGCACGCCGATTTCGCCTGTGCCGATAAAAACAATGCGCATGTCGAGCTACAGCAAGAACTAAACGCGCGCGGTGCGGCCACGGTTTCGCGCAGGGCTTGCTTGCGCCATCAATTTGTCACCCGCGGTGACTTCGCGCTGCCCGACAGACGAGCCGCAGCCGGTGCAAAGATAATCGAAGATTTCGCGGTCGGGCAGGACTAAGAGCAACCGCTCGCGCACCGGCATGGTGGCCCGGCACTTTTCGCAATAGAGAGTGGAGGCGGTGAAATTTTCAAACTGCTGTTGGCTCATGCTGCCCATCCGCGCCGTTCACGCTGGCGAGGATGTCGAGCAAAACTTTCGATGGCGTTTGCATGGCGTCAACCACCGTGATGCAATCCTTTGGATAATAACCGAGCACAGGCTTGGATTCAGTTTCGTAAATATCGAGACGCCGTTGGATGACCTGATCGTTCGCGTCATCGAGGCGGTTGTCTTTCAACGCGCGCTTTTTCAAGCGGGTGAACAGAGTCTCGCGATTGGGACAGGCGAGATGAAAAACTTTTTCCACGTCGATCATTTCCTCCATGATCTTGGCCTGGCCGACATTTCGCGGGATTCCGTCGAGGACGAGAATGTCGATGTCCGGCTTGAACTTGTGCGCGTCCTCCGCCGCATTGATCGCTTCTTTCCAAAGTTCGACCGTAATGTCATCCGGCACGAGCTGGCCGTTGCTCGAATATTCGAGGAACGCTTTGCCAACCTTGCTACGCGTGTCGATGGAGCGGAACACGTCGCCGCAGGGGCAATGAAAAAAGCGCGGGATCGTGCCGAGCGTTTTGCCTTGTGTGCCTTTGCCGCTGCCGGGCGCGCCAAAGAGGATGAACGTCCTGTATTTCATGAGGGAGATTGCTTTATACCCAAAGGCCACTCACGGCACAATCGTTGAAATTCTTTAGAGCGGCGCGCGACTTACTTTCGAGCAACCATCGGATCAACATTCACCCGTCGACCAGCGCGATCGAAGCGAACATTGCCGTCAACCAGCGCAAAAATCGTGTAGTCGCGGCCGAGCCCAACGTTTTTGCCTGGCAAAAATTTCGTGCCGCGCTGGCGCACGATGATGTTGCCCGGCACGACTAGCTCGCTGCCAAATTTCTTTACCCCGAGCCGCTTACTGACGCTGTCGCGACCATTCTTGACGCTGCCTTGTCCTTTTTTGTGTGCCATAACCTAGGATTTTATCGCTTTGGAGCCGACGTTAATGCTTTTGATTTTTACTCGCGTCAATTTTCGGCGGTGACCAACGGTGCGGTGATAACCCTTGCGCCGCCTAAACTTGAAAGCGATGACTTTTTTGTCTTTGCGCTGCTCAACCACCTCTGCGGTGACCTTTGCGCCCGAGATCAGCGGGTCACCGTGCGTCAGATTTTTGCCGTCGGCATACATCAACACATCGCCGAACGTCGCCGTTTTGCCCGCATCGACATCCAAAAGATCGACATCGATCGTGTCGCCTTCCGCGACTCGATATTGCCGGCCGCCAGTCTTGATAATTGCGTAAGCCATAAGTGCTTCCAGGGAGAAAAAGCCGCGCAAATTCACACAGAAGCGCGCCTTTGACAAGGGGAAAACTGTAGCCGCGTCGCTGTGCGACGCGTGCGCGTTTCGCGCAGCGAAACGGCTACAAATTGGAAATGAGCAGCACGATCTCGCCTTTTGGCGGCTTCACTTCGTAATGGGCGAGAAGTTCAGCAGCGATGCCGCGTCGGAATTCTTCGAATTTCTTGGTCAGCTCGCGCGCGACGCACAGTTGTCGATCTGGCATGATGTCGATGCAAGCTTTGAGCGTTTTCGTCAGCCGATAAGGCGACTCGAAGTGAATCGTCGTTTCTGCGCGCGCAGCCGCGGCGCGCAGCTCGCGTTCGCGGCCACCGCTCTTGTTCGGCAGGAATCCGCCGAAGACAAATTTGTCGGTTGAAGACCCAGAGCCGACTAACGCCGTCAGAATCGACGATGGACCGGGAATGATCGTGAACGGCAATTCGCGCTTGATGCATTCGCGAATCAATCGCGCACCGGGATCGGAAAGTCCGGGCGTTCCGGCGTCGGTGATCAGCGCGATGTTTTCGCCGGCGGCGAGCTGTTCGACAAGTTGAGCAGTCCGCATCGCTTCGTTGTGCTCATGATAACTAATGAGCGGCTTGTCGATCTGGTAATGCTTCAACAGCATCCCCGAATGCCGTGTGTCCTCCGCGGCGACAAGATCGACATCTTTCAAGACTTCGAGCGCGCGCAATGTGATGTCGCCCAAATTTCCAATCGGTGTGGCGACGACGTAAAGCATCTCCGTTCAATGAGCCGAAGCCCTAAAGCTTTTGACTAACGTCGCACGAGGAATTCGTCGCGATACGGCGGCGTTTCCTCGGGCGCGAAGCCGTGGCGCATGATGTTTTCGGTGACGACGCGCGGCACTAGAAAATTCAGAAGGTAATCGCCGCCGCCGGCTTTGGTGCCACCGCCACTCATCTTAAATCCGCCAAACGGATGCCGGCCGACGACAGCGCCGGTGCACGAGCGATTGATGTAAACGTTGCCCGCGACGATCTCAGCTTTTGCGCGCTCGATGTTGGCCGGACTGCGCGAGAAAAATCCAGACGTGAGCGCGTAATCGGTATTGTTGGCGACGTAGATTGCTTCATCAAGATCGCGCACTCTAATGACGCTTAACACAGGACCAAAAATTTCTTCGCACGCGATACGGGTGTCCGGGTGCACGTTTGTGAAAATCGTCGGCGGAATGAAGAAACCCTTTTCCGGAACGTCTTGTCGCTGGAAGGCGAGCCGCGCTTCGCCTTTCCCGATCTCGATGTAATCCTTGATGCGCTCGTAAGCGGTTTTATCGATGACCGGGCCAACCGTGATGCCGGGCTCTTCCGGATTGCCAACACGCAGGCTTGCTGCCGCGCTGAGCAATCGCTCCATCACGCGCGGATAATTTTCTTCGAGAACAATAAGCCGCGAACAAGCCGAACATTTTTGACCCTGATAACCGAACGCGGAATAAATCGTATCGACAATCGCTTCGTCGAGGTCGGCATCGGAGTCGATGATGATCGCGTTTTTGCCGCCCATTTCGCATATGACGCGCTTGAGCTCGCGCTGGCCTTCTCTCGTCTTCCCTGCGCTCTCCCAAATTCGCAGCCCCACTTCGCGCGAACCGGTAAACGCAATAACATCGACATCTTTATGATCGACAAGGTGGGCGCCCATGACCGAGCCCTTGCCGGGCAGAAAATTTAGGACGCCTGGTGGAATACCGGCTTCCTCGAAAATCTCCATCAGCATCGCACCGATGACGGCGGCTTGTTCGGCCGGTTTCATGATCACGGTGTTGCCAGTAACCAGCGCGGCAGAGACCATTCCGGTTAGAATCGCCATCGGGAAATTCCAAGGCGCGATGACAAGCGCGACGCCCCGCGGCCAGTAGTGCTGATAGCTTTCTTCGCCGAGAACGTGTTGGGTGAGGCGAGGACGGCCGATCAACCGCATTTGCTGTGCGTAAAACAGGCAAAAATCCATGGCCTCGCGGATATCGCCGTCGGCTTCGGCCCACGCTTTGCCAACTTCGTAAACTTCCAGCGCGGAAAGATCGTAACGACGGCGTTGCATAATGTCGGCGGCGCGTTCGAGCAAGCGCGCGCGCGTTTCAAATGGCGTTCGGCTCCATTTTTCGAACGCTTCGCGCGCCGCTTTGACTGCACGGTCCGCTTCGGGAATTCCTGCTTCAGCAACGTGTCCGACGACTTCGTCGGGCGCGCTCGGATTTATTGAGGCGATGGTTTTGTCGGTCCAAACTTTTTCGCCGTCGATGACGAGCGGATATTTTTGGCCCAACTGAGAACGCACATGCAAAAGCGCTGCGCGCATCCGTTCCTGATTTTCCGGATAAACGAAATTCACAAGCGGTGCGTTTTCATAAGTATCGCCTGGCGGCATGTCGAGGGGAGCGCCGTCCCGCAGATGTCGATCTTCGCCGGAGATTTCGAAATCCTTCGCGCCATTCGCGCTTTCTGGCAATAGATCGGTCGGATCGCGTAACAATTCTTGCGCAGAAACGTTCTCGGAAAATTTCGCGCGCAAAAAGCCTTCATTGGAAGTGTTCTCGAGTAATCGCCGAACCAGATAAGACATTCCGGGCAACAGCTCGCCAACGGGACAATATTCGCGGACGCGATAATCCATCTCGACGAGGGCGCGTTTGACCGGACCAGCCATGCCGTAGAGCAATTGGAACTCAAAACGGCTGCGATCGATCCCCAGTTCGTCAGCCAGCGCCTGCGCGTGCGCGATGCTGCGAACGTTGTGAGATCCGAACGCAGCGGTCACGATCGATTCGTTTTCGAGCAGGATGCGGGTAAGCGTTTCAAAATTCACGTCGCTCTCGGGCTTTTGCAGATAAACCGGAACGCTCCAGCCGTTCTGGCGCGATTTAATTTTTTCGTAGTCCCAGTAGGCGCCTTTGACAAGACGAACAGTGAAGCGCGTTCCACGCGCGCGGCCCCAGTCGATAAGATCGAGAAGATCTTTTTCTGCGTCGCGCAAGTAAGCTTGAACAACGATGCCGGCGTGCGGCCAATCGCGAAACTCGGCTTCGGTAAAAAGGGTTTTGAAAAGTTCGAGCGTCGTATTTTTATGCGCATAACTTTCCATGTCGAAGTTGATGAAAGCGCCAAGTTCGCGCGCGCGCCGCAAGATTGGCCGAAGCTTCGGCGCGAGATGAGCGATCGCGTCGGCCGGATCGGCTGGGTTCATCTGCGAGTAGAGCGCCGAAATTTTTACGGAGAGATTGACGACAGGAAATAATTCCGCGCCATCGCCAAGCGGATCGGTCCAACCCTGCGTTTCGTGGGCGAGATGTTCGAGCAATTCGAGACAGCGCGCTGCGTATTCGTCGGCTTCTTTCTCGCTCACCACCGCTTCTCCCAAAAGATCGACAGTAAAACCGATTTTTTGGTCGCGCCGCTTGCGCAGCGTTTTCATCACGTCGTCGGGATTTTTTCCGGCGATGAATTGCCGCGCCATGCCGGAAACATTCCAGCGCAATAACTGGCCGCTGATCCAGGGGATGATCTTTGCGACGCGGACGCCGGTCCTGACCAGCGGCGCATAACCGTTGCGCATGTCGGTGAAATATTCGTCGAGATGCTGGACGATGTCGCCGCTGCGTCGGAGCGAAGCCAGGACGTCGACAAAGCGAAACAATTGCACTTTGAAATGCTCGTCACGCATGGAGAGCGCCATCATCCGCTGGTAAAAACCGGCCTTGCTGAAAAGTGATTCCGGATGTTGGTCAACCAGCTCAAACATGCGCTCACCGCGCCGCTCGACCTCAGCTTGGAGCGAACTCATGCTCAAAATTAGTCCGCCGTCTTGGGTTAGGCAAAGCAGAAGAGGCCATTTTGCGGGGGCCATTTTGCGGGGCCGCAAAATATTTTACTCCGGATACGGTCACTTTGGCTCTCCCGTTCGAATCGGGGAATGACAAGCTGCTCCCTCGTTCCGGCAGGAACAATTAGATTCGGGGAGCAATTAGAGTGATTTGTCTGGCGAGTCCTAAGAGGCCCTGGGCTCGGGGTTCGTCAGGCAAACGCTCTGTTTCGGGGCCGGCATTCCCGTTTGCCGATGACACCGAAGTCGATTAGCAAGATCGACATGAAGAAGCGCGCAGATCGCCATGAGTTGGCGAGTGACAATACGGCGCCGATCTGCCCGGAAGCGTGTGCGGCTTTGCAACAAGCAAATGTAGATCATTACCCCTCGTACGGAGAAGATTGGTATACTGCGCGCCTTTGCGATGCGGTGTCTGAGCTGTTTGAAACTCAATGCGCCGTTCATGTCGTTTTCGGCGGAACAGCTGCGAATGGGCTCGCACTCGCGCAACTCTGTCAATCGTTTCACAGCGTGATCTGTCACCAAAACGCTCACATCCAAACTGACGAGTGTGGCGCGCCGGAATTTTTCACCAAAGGCGCGAAGCTGCTTTTGGTTAGCGGCGCCGCCGGCAAGATCGACATCGACGAAGCAGCGGCCGTCATTGCGCGTCAGCCGGCAGTGCACGCGCATAAGCCGCGTGCCGTTAGCGTCACACAAGCGACCGAATTCGGGACGGTTTACACGCGAGATGAAATAGCGGCGATCAGTGAATTCGCGCGTCGCCGCGAAATGTTTGTGCACATGGACGGCGCGCGATTCGCGAATGCGGTTGCTGCTCTCAACTGCGCGCCGAGAGCGGTCACCTGGGAGGTCGGGGTCGATGTGCTCTGCTTCGGCGGAACAAAAAACGGCCTGGCCGCGGGTGAGCTGGTTATCTTCTTTAAAAAGGAGCTGGCTCGCGAGTTTGTTTATCGGCTCAAGCAAGCGGGACAGCTGGCCTCGAAGATGCGCTTTTTGGCCGCGCCCTGGATCGCTCTCTTGACTGATGGTGTTTGGCTGCGCAACGCCCAACACTCAAATGGCGCGGCGAAAAAGCTCGCGCAACGATTGCAGACTGAAGCAAAGATCGACATCGTCTTTCCAGTAGAGGCGAACGCTGTTTTTTTGCGAATGAGTGAGCAGCGTGTGCGCGATCTGCGCGCGCGGGGCTGGCATTTTTACAAATTCATCGAGCCGGATGTTTATCGCGTCATGTGCTCATGGTCGGTGAGCGAGCAAGAGATCGAGGATTTCGTTGCCGATGTAGGTTGCGTGGAACAAAGCCCGTCGGTATAAAGACAAATGAAGCCGGCGCGGGCCATTGTTCTAATCGGAATCTTCGTGGCCGGTTGCGACACCGCGTATAATGTCGCCCATAGTTCGTACCGTGCCGTCACCGCGCCGGTAAGATATGTGCGGCACCATATTGATTCGGAGCCGCCAAGCACAACATCGACAACCTCGGACGTCTCGACACCGGGACGCCCAGTGACAGAGCCCTCTCCGACACCACCATCACGCAGCGCTGCGCGAAATTCCGGGAGCGGGGACTCGAGTTCCACGCGGCGGACGAATGGAAACAAGAGCGCGGGGCCGAAAGTAAAACCGTCGCCGGCGCCGGCCGTGCCGCAGTTCCCCGTGGCGAAGGCGGTACCCGGTAAGCCTGGCCTCGTCTTCAATCCGTTCGACGCCAAAGGTGGATATATCGACGTCAGCGGTTACGCATCCGGGAGAAAAGTCAAAGACCCGGAGTCGCAAAAGATATTCATTGTCCCGTGATCCTTTTGAGCGCCGTGTGCGGGGATTTGCGCGGGGCGCTTTAATTTTCCGAATCCGTGCACGGATATTGCTCTTATGGATAACCTAGAAAATATGAGCCTATTCCGCCCCATTTTTACGTCGCGCCCCTCAAAAAGTGGCAGGATTGATAGCCGTCTTTGCCTAAGTCGCGCTTTATTGGCGAAGTTTGCAGCCGTTTTTGCGATCGGCGTCGCGGCATTTTTTGGGAGAAGTGCGTGCGGTTATGCGCTTGAAGGACCAAAATGGCCCAGCGGCAGGGGCCCGGTGATGCAACTCGAGTTGGGCAATCCGAGCAGCACGCTTTCGGATGGAAACACTTCCTGGAACGTGGCCGCAGCTCCCGCTCTCGACATGTGGAATCAAGTAATTGGCAGCATTCAACTCGGCAAAGTAATGAACTCGACTGCGCCGGTTGCTTCCGGGGACCGCGTCAACTCCATGGTTTTTGCGATCACGATTTTTGGGCAAAGTTTTGGATCGAACACACTGGCCGTCACTTACTACAGCTATTCCGGATCGACCATGTTGGAAGCGGACATTTTGTTCAACACCAATCAACAGTTTGATTCCTACCGGGGTAATCTTCGTTTCGGCTCAAACGGATACGCAATAGCCGATATCCAAAGAGTGGCGCTTCATGAGCTAGGACATGCAATAGGGCTAGCTCATCCGGACCAAGCAGGGCAGCACGTGGATGCGGTCATGAATTCTGTGATCAGCAACCGCTACACACTTTCAAACGACGACATCTCGGGTGGCCAATCTCTCTACGGTGCACCCACTTCACCCACGCCAACGCCGACTCCGACCCCCACTGCGACACCGACACCAACCGCAACTCCAACGCCTACTCCGACTGCGACACCAACACCAACTCCTACACCCACGGCTACTCCGACCCCTGCTCCTACTCCAACAGCGACTCCTACCCCAACGCCTACACCTACTGCACCGCCCACCGGTCCGGCAGTGATGCTTAGCCCGCCGCCGGGGTCGACCTTTACGTCTTCCAGCGTGACTTTTAGTTGGAGCAGCGGCAGTGCCACCGCTTATTGGCTCTTTGTCGGTAGCTCTCCGGGTGCGTCTGATATTCATAGCTCCGGAAAACTGACCGTGCGTTCAAAAACCGTAAGTAATATCCCTACCGACGGACGAACCGTGTATGTGTCGCTCTACTCTTACGTTAACGGTTGGACCCCAAAGAACTACACTTATAAGGCTTTCAATCCGTCGGCCACGCCAACACCGACACCGACTCCCACTCCGACTCCGACTCCAACTCCAACTCCAACGCCAACGCCTACCCCCACACCAACTCCTACTCCAACAGCGACTCCGATACCGACTCCAACGCCAACAGCGACACCTTCGCCAAGCGCTACGCCGACACCGACCGCGACGCCCACGCCCGACCCAATAGACCCACGGGATCGATGAAATGAAAACTGGCTTTCGAAAAAAGTTATGAAGAAACGAAATTATCTGACCATCCTTGCTGGCTTAGTTGTCAGCTTGAGTTCGATTGACGCAACGACCGTCATCCCACCCACGTTCGATCAGCTAGTCGGGCAAGCGGAAATGATTTTTCAAGGGTCGGTCACTGAAGTGCGTTCGGTATGGTCCGGTGAAGGCGCCCAGCGACACATTGATAGCTACGTCACATTTACCGTAGAGCAGTCGATGAAAGGAACTCCGGGCACGTCCTACACGATCCGCTTGCTTGGCGGGACGGTTGATGGTGAGACGATGGAGGTTACTGATTCGCCCAAATTCAACGTGGGCGATCGCGATATTCTTTTTGTGGAACACAACGGCGAGCAATTCGTGCCGCTTGTCGGTATTATGCACGGGCGATTCCGCGTTCAACGCGACGAGCAGACCGGCCGCGATTTTGTAACGACCGGTGAAGGCGAACCAGTGCGCAATTTGTCCAAGCTTGGAAGAGAAGAAGAATCTGTGACCGCGGCGGAAGCACTCTCACCCGCTGACTTCAAGTCACAGATCCAGACTCATCTGACCGACCATCCTGCGCGGTAAACACCTGATCGCTTCCAATTTCCTCTGTAAGAGACTGTAAGAGACGCGACCTAATCTCAAATCACGGCGTTAATCTGCTCGCGGTTTACGGATCCTGGCTTTCCTTTGTCCGGGCGCGCGCCTGATCTCTAACGTCGGCGGCGCGATCGAGCGCGCGTTTCATGTAGTTATATTCGGAAGCCTGGCCGCGCGGCGCCGGAGTTAGTTCGGGCTTGGGCTGGGACTTCGTCGCCACGGAGTTGTTTGCAGCGACGGATTTGGGGGCGGCGGAAGATGGCGTCTCCGCCGACTGTTGTTCACTTCGCTTCTGAATCACGAACACGCCGCCGAGTCCGGCGATCACGAGAAAAATAACGAACGTTTTCATGCGCTGTTGTTTTGCAGCACGAGCCGGGCCAGCTCTCGTTGCTGCCGCCTCCGGACGATGTTACTGATGAGAGTGACTCTGCCGCGTAAGCTCTCCCTTGGACTTTGCCTTCTCCTTGCCCTGTCCGCGCGCGAAATTTCTGCGCAATCCTACCAGGGCCGGGAGCTGGTTAAAGCGACGCTCGTGGCCGACACGTCGGCGATTGTTCCGGGAAAATCGTTCACCGTCGGGCTGCTCCTGCGCATGGCGCCCGGCTGGCACACCTATTGGAAATTTTCCGGTGATGCCGGATTGCCGACTGAAATCAAATGGAAACTGGCACCGGGATGGAAAGCAGACGAAATCGAGTGGCCCATCCCGCTGAAGACGAATGATCCCGGCGATATTCAGACTTACGGATATCAAGACGAAGTCCTGCTGATGCAGGAAATCACGCCGCCGCCGGTGATCGATGATTCGGTGGTCAAACTTGCGGCGGAAGTAAACTGGCTTGTCTGCGAGAAGATTTGCATCCCTGGGAGCGCTAATTTGCAACTAGAGTTGCCAAAATCGACAACGAGCGCCGCGGCAAACACAGAATTGTTTGCGCGCTACCGCCGATTGTTGCCGCAAAATTGGCCGGGCTCAAATGTGGCGACGGCGAATTGGAGCCGAGTTGGATCTGCTCTGCGTCTCACAGTGACGAGTGCAACGATAGCGAATTATCCAAGCGCGGATTTTTATCCGCTGCCGCAGGGAAACACCATTGTCGGCCATCCAAAGGTCCAATCGCGCAAGTCGAATGAAATCGTTTTTCGCATTCCGATTGAATCTGCGGACAAGAACTTATTGTCGATGCAGGGCTTGATTGTTTTTGCCCAGCGCGAAAACGGGAGCGATCGCGTCGCCTGGCGACTTGCCAGCCCGGCGATCGCGTCCGCGGCCGGATCCGCTCCTGCGCGCGGGACGATAACTTTCCTCTTCTTCGGTTTTCTCGGCGGACTCATTTTGAATTTGATGCCGTGCGTTCTGCCCGTGATCTCGCTGAAAATTTTCGGCTTCATCCAGCAGGCCGGCCAGAGTCGCCAAAAAATTCTCCGCAGCGGCCTCGCCTTTATCGCGGGAATTTTCGTTTGGTTCATCGGTTTGGCGCTGCTCTTGATCGGATTGAAAGCCGCGGGCCGCGAAATTACATGGGCCTTCCAATTCACGAACGCCTACTTCGTTTTGTTCATGAGCGTGGTCGTCCTGGTTTTTGCGCTCAACCTCTTCGGCGTATTCGAGATTTCACTGCCACAGACGGCGACGCGCGGTTTGCTTGGCGCGACGGAGCGGAAAGGCGAAGCCGGTTCATTTTTCCAGGGCATCTTCGCCACGATTCTGGCGACGCCGTGCACGGCGCCGTTTCTGGGAACCGCGCTCGGTTTCGCGTTTAGCCAATCGCCCGCGATCATCTTGTCGATGTTTCTGGCCATCGCGGCTGGAATGAGCGCGCCTTATTTGCTGCTTTGCGCGCAACCGGCGTGGCTGCGGTTCCTTCCTAAACCGGGCCCATGGATGCTGCACGTCAAACAGTTCATGGGATTTTTGCTGCTGGCGACGTTGCTCTTTCTTCTTTACGTGCTCGGCGCGCAACGGGGGCTGGAAGGTGCGATTTGGGCGAGCTCCTTTTTGCTGATGGTCAGCATCGCGTGCTGGATGAAAGGCGCATTCCTTTCGCCAACGAGTTCTACAAGAGCGAAGACGATTGCCGGCATTACGATGTCGATCTTGCTGCTCGGCAGCGGCGTTTATTTCATTGGCGATAAATTTAACGCCGCGAAAATCGGGCCGGCTGATTCGCAGCTGCCGGGCGAGTGGCAGGCATTTACGCCCGAACGTTTGCAAGTTGAGCTCGCGCAAGGCCACTCCGTCTTTGTCGATTTCACAGCGGCCTGGTGTCTCACCTGCAAATTCAATGAGAAAAGCGTGCTGGAAAGCGCCGCCGTTCGCGAAGCGTTTCAGCGCCACGGCGTCGTCAAACTGAAAGCCGACTGGACGAGCGGCGACCCGGCCATCACAAAATTATTGCAACAATTTGGCCGCCCGGGTGTCCCACTGTATGTGCTCTATCCGGGCAAATCCGAAGAACCGATTGTGTTTCCGGAGTTGCTCACCAAAAGTATCATCTTGGATAAACTGGAAAACATCTCACCAACCGTTGCTTCTCAATAAATCTATGAACACAAAAACGATCCTCACTATCCTTGGCTCACTCGCCGCCACTGCCGTTTTGGCGATTGATTTACCACCAGTCGGCAGTGCCGCGCCGGATTTTTCATTGCCGGACGCAAAGGGCAAACCGCATTCGCTGTCCGATTACAAAGGCAAGTACGTCGTGCTCGAATGGTTTAATCCGGAGTGCCCGTTTGTGAAAAAACATTACGGCGGCGGCAACATGCAAAAGTTGCAGGAGCAATACACCGGCAAAGGCGTCGTCTGGCTGACGATCGATTCCAACGCGCCCGGAACCGAAGGCAATCTTTCGCCGGAGCAAGCTGAGAAAGTCGCGAACGCATGGAAAACCAAGCAGACCGCGTTGCTTCTCGATCCTGAAGGAAAAGCCGGCCGCGCTTACGGCGCGAAAAACACGCCGAACATGGTGATCATCAGTCCCGAAGGCAAAATCGTTTACGAAGGCGCGATCGATAGCAAAGCTACGCCTAACCCCGGGGACATTCCGAGTTCGACCAATTACGTGAAGGTCGCGCTCGACGAATCGCTCTCTGGCAAACCGGTCTCCAATCCAACGACGAAGCCGTACGGTTGCTCGGTGAAATACAAATGACGTTGTAGTGGCCACGGTCTCAGCGGCAATCTGCCTTCGTCTAAGCGCGCTTCGGGGAGAACCGCGAAGTCAGGCGCAAGATCGGCATTGGCGTTATCCGGACGAGAAACATTCCGAGTTTCATGAATAAGCCGGGAATGACCAGCGGGCGATCTGTTTCGGTTGCACGGAGTGCGGCGCGCACGACTTGTTCGACCGAAACATAGACGAACTCCGGGCCTCGTTCCGGCTCGCGCCCCGGGCGTTTTGCGATTTCTCCAAATTCTGTGTGCACAGGGCCTGGGCAAAGCGCGATCACGCTGAGCCCTGTGCCGCGAAGCTCTGCCCGGAGCGCTTCGGAGAAACTGTTCACGTATGCTTTGCTCGCTGCGTAAACGGCCATTCCGGGTATCGGGAGAAAACCGGCAGATGAACTTACATTCAAGATCGCCCCGCGTTTTCTTGCGATCATTGACGGAAGCAGCTTTCTCGGCAGCGACGTCAGCGCGACGACATTCACCATTAACATTTCGTCGTTGCGCGCGGGATCAGAGCTCGCAAACGGACCATGATCCCCAAGACCGGCATTGTTGATCAAAAGATCGACATCGATCTTTTCGCTCTCCAGCCAGGCGACCAATTCATCAACCTGGGCAAGATCGGCCAGATCGGTCTTCCGGACGTAAACCTCTAAATTCGGATCGCGCAGCGTTAATTCATCTCGCAATTCGTTGAGCCGTTCTTCACGGCGCGCCACCAGCACGATTGCGCCGGCCCGTTTGGCAAGTTGACGCGCAAATTCTTTTCCGATTCCCGCGGAAGCTCCGGTTACGAGCGCGCTACAGCCGTCTAGTTTCATTTTGCCTCAAGGATTCCAGCTCGCGTTTTGTCAGGGGCCGCCAGTGACCGCGTGGAAGATCGCCCAGCCGAAGTTTTCCGATCCGGACGCGCACGAGATGTTTCACTTGGTAACCTACTGCTTCGAACATGCGGCGAATCTGGCGATTGATCCCTTGACGCAAGACGACGCGCAATCGCGTGGAGGTGATGGAGTGCAGTCGCACGATCTGCGCCCGTTGGCCGTCCAGGAAAATTCCGCGCAACAATTTTGACGTGAGCGCCGGGTCCCATGGTCGGTCCAATGTTACTTCGTATTCCTTGTCGATCTTGTAGCGGGGATGAGTGAGCCGCTGCGCGAGTTCGCCGTCATTGGTGACAATGAGGAGACCTTCGCTTTGCGCATCCAGTCGGCCAACGTTGAAAAGTCGGGGAAATTTCGCCGGCAACAGATCAAAGATGGTATCGCGCGCGTGCGGATCGCTTTTGGTCGACACAAAACCGGCCGGCTTGTGCAAGACAACCGTCAGTGGAAGATCGGCATGAACGAGTTTGCCATTCACTTTCACGTGATCGCGCGCGGTCGGTTGCGTGCTGAAATCCGTGCACGGTTTTCCGTTGATGGTGACGCGACCGGTTGCAATCAACTCATCGCAATGTCGGCGCGAACCGACACCGGCGGCGGCAAGAAAGCGATTCAAACGCATCGGAATGTTGAGAAATTGAGTCGTTGAGAAGTTGAGAGATCCCGCTCAACCACTCAACATCTCAACCGTTCAACGTCCGCACTAGGCGTCCGGTTTGGTTTTGGGGAGGCCGACGACTTTACGGCCTTCCTTCCATTGACCGCGTTTCTTGAGCAATTCGATCCGCTCGAAACGCTTCAAAACATTGCGTTTCGCCGTGATCGTGCTGGCTCCTCTCAAACTGCGATGCTGCGACATAGATTATTTCCCTGGAAAATGAGCGCCTACGCTACGCTGCCGCGAGAAATTTTCAATGGCGTTCACAGTTGATTGCTCAAGACGACGTGTCCGCCGCACGTAGTCACTTGATGATAAATGTGATAACGCTCCGTCAACAACTTCTGCCAATAAGCCACTCGCGCCTGGTGCACGATGAGATAAATGGCGTCAGCTTCACCCCATTTCCGCAGCACGGCGTCTTCGTCTACGGAAGTATCGCCGTCACGCGGGCCAATGTGCATTTCGTCGTCGGGTGGCTCGTTCACCAGATAAAATCGTCGATGCAAATAAAAGATGAGACTGCTCGCACCATCGAGCCCGCCCTCGTAAACCACTTTGTCATTTTTGCCGAGCCTGCTGTCGAGGAACCGGCCGGCCTCGGCGAGCGAGAATTGCGATGCCATCCGCGCGACTCCATCGATAAGGCAAAGTCCAATTGGCAGCATGGCGACGGCTATCGCGGCGCATGCCAGTCTCGGCCTCTGCGTTGAGATAAGGTAAATCGCAACAACCGAAAAAATCATTAGCGAGATGGCGATGACGGTGAGCATCGGTCGTAAATCCCACCAGGCGGAAGGCGGTATGCGTCGCAGCGCATGCCACGTTGTCCAGCTGGAGTCCCCATCGCCCTGACTTGTTCCGCTCCCATGCAGGATTCGCGGTAGGAAAAGTGCGAGCGCTCCAGCGAGAGTTCCGATTATGCCGATCATCGCCGCACCCGTGAACCGCCAGCGCTGCGGCATTCTCTCCCATGCCGTCGCCATACAGAGCGCAAACGCGCTCCACATGCTCATCGAATAATAATCCTGACGTTGGCCGATCAGCAGCAGCGGAATGAAAACGACCCCCATCCAGCACAGCGGCAACGCTTCCTGGAACTCCATCTCGTGTGGTCGCAATACTTTTCGCCACGCCAAAAACGCGCCGGGCAAAATTGCCAGCGACCAGGGAAACCACCAGCCGAGATGCATTGCGACAAATTGCAATCGCGGAACGCCGTTATCGCTGCCGGGCGCGCTGGGAAGAGAACGCAGGTGTCCAAGCCATTCGATTCTCAGAAGCTGATTCAGGAATCCGGGGAAATGCCATTCGGCCCAGGCGTACCACGGCACGACTATCAACAGAAAGATCAACATGTACGACCAGTGCCAGAGCTTGCGAAAACGGATGCGCGCTTCGCGATAGAACAGCGCGAGCAAGACCAAGGTCGAGAGCGGATAAATTAAACCGTGAATGCCCTTCGTCAGACAAGCGAGCGCGCAACAAATCCACACCCCGAGAAACCATGCGCGCCGCCACCGCCGTCGTTGATAACCGCACAGGCCGCAAAAAATTGCGCCGGCGATAAAGGCGCTGAACACGGGCTCGGGCATGATGATCCGTCCGAGAAGAAACGTGCCGCAGCAGCAGAGATAAATCAGGCCGGCGAAAAATCCGCGCCAGTAATCCGCCAGCTTTTCGCCAATCAGAAAGGTCAGCGCTACGGTTGCGATCGTCGATAACGCGATCGGAACGCGCGCGGCTGCGGCGTTAACGCCGAAAAGCTTGAACGACGCAACGATCATCAGGTAAAGCAACGGCGGTTTGCGCAGACGCGGCATCCCGTCATTGGTTGGCTGCAGCCACTGCCGTGTCTGAATCATTTCGCGCGCTGCGCCTGCGTATTGGCTGTCGGTGTGGCCGTAAAGGTCGCCCCAGCCGACCGTTGCAATGTGCAACAACGCGGCCATCGCGACCAGGCAGACAAAAAGCGCATGACGCGTCGGCGGCGGAGTCAACGCCTGAGGCTCGAGCAAGGTTTCTTCGATGCTAAATGTGCGGGTACCGGCGACCATGGTTGAGTTATTCGTTAGGCCGTTGGTTTCTTCGTATTGGGCAGTGTGCGATATTTTTCCCAGTCTGCCGGCAGGCGCAGCAATTTTGCGCCTGGCATTGCAATCAGCGCCAGCATCTGACGGCATTCCGCAATTAGAGCGTTGTCTGCCGGCCGAATAATCCGGAAAGTGCACCAGAATCGAGCGCGTTCCAGTTGGTCGAGCCAGCCTTCAATCGACAAGCGGTCGCCTAGCTTCGCTCCTCGGCGATAATCGATTTCGGTCCGCACGACCACCGGATATTCCTTGGTCTCCGCCATTTGCGCGAGAGGCAAGCCCAGCTCTTCGGCGAGCAGCGTCCGCGCGATCTCGATGAAACGCAGATATGCGATGTTCGACACGACTCCGCCGCAATCAGTATCGAAAAACATCACCTGCACTTCGGTCCGAATACGGGGTGCGCCCATCTTCACCATATTTGAAATGCTAATCCGTCGAGGCCGCAGATGACGATGTCGATCTTCGCAAGATCGACATCACCGCATCGACCACTTCCTGGACAGTGACCGCTTTCATGCAACGAAAATCGATCGGGCATTCGCGCAAGAAACACGGACTGCATTCAACTTGATGGCGCAAAATCGCGTGACCATTGCCCAGCGGCGCGGTCAGTCGTGGCTCAGTTGAGCCAAAGATGGCGACGACGGGCACGCCGAGTAACGCGGCGAGATGCATCGTGCCGGTATCGTTGGTGAGAAGCACGCGGCAGGCGCGCAACTCTTCGACGAGTTGCTCGAGTGTCGTTTGTCCAATCCGATTCACGCAGTTGCTTCCAAGCGTCGTCGCGATCGTTTCGCCGATGGCGACGTCGTTTTTTGTGCCGAATAAGATCCATTGGGCTGATGATTGCACAGCTATTGCGGCGGCTGCTTCGGCGAAACGTTCGGGTAGCCATCGCTTGGCCGGCCCGTATTCTGCGCCTGGACACAGCGCCAGTTTTCTGCCGCCAGGATCGACATCGTGCGCTGAAGAGACGGCGGTGACTCCGTTAAGATCGGCCCGCGCGCCAGTTTCCTGTGCGATCCGCAAATAGCGATTGGCTTGATGCTCGGGCGGGCCGCGCCGGCGCGATCCAGGCACGATTTGATTCAACAGCCAACTGCGCCGATGCCCGCGATAACCGACTCGGCGCGAAATTCCGGCCAACCATACTTCCAAGGCCGCGCGCAACGAGTTTGGAAAAAGAATGGCGACATCAAAACGGGGTTGCCGGCGGATTGCGCGAATGGCTGCGAACAGAGACTTTCTCGTCAGGGACATAATTTCGTCCACTTCGGGAATCAATTTCCAGATCGACGCGACGTTCGAAGGCGCCGCGATAGTGATATGCGCGTCGGGACGACCTTTTTTGATCGCGCGCACAGCGGGCGTGCTAATCACGCTGTCGCCCAGCCAGTTGCTGGCGCGAATCAGTATCCGAAACGGCTTCAAATTTTTTGCGGCAATGTTCGACGGCAGATACACGCCGCGTTTGTAGCGAGCGAGGAGAAAATTCGGCCGGGGAGTTTTCCAGCGATTGTGCACCCAGAACCAATCTTCCGGTGCACGGCGAATCTGTTGCGCGATCATTTCGTTCGCCTTCGCGGTGAGCGATTCGACCGATTCGCCGCTTGTCTCTAACGGTTCAGTCACAACCATGCGCCATCGGGCCGCACCGCTGGTATAAACGGCGATTCCTATCAGCGCTGCGCCGGTGCGCTTCGCCAGGAGCGCAGGCAGCGAGGTTGTCGACGCCAGCTTATCGAAAAAGGGCACCCACAGCCCTTGATCGCCGGCATGCTGGTCGCTCAGGATGCCAATGGCGCCTCCGCCACGAAGCAGTTCGATCGCTTCCTGAAAGCCCTCCTTGCGATCGAACATTTCAACACCGGCGCGGCCGCGCAATTTTCTCACATGTTCATCGATGAAGCGGTTGCCGAGTTTTTGATAGATCGTGCTGTTTCGAACGTAGCCGATGAATCTCGGCCAAATTTGCGAGATTAACTCCCAATTGCCGAGATGGCTCAAAACGACCACGACGGGGCGGCCGGCCCGCAATTGTCGATGGACCGCGTCGAGGCTTTCGATCTCGACCGTCTTCGCCAATTGATCGAGCGGCATGACAGCGATTTTGAGGCTGCAAAACAGATTTGCGCCAAGACGTTGAAAATGACGGCGGACCAAACGTCGTAATTCGCGGGGTGATTTCTCGTCGCCAAAAGCGATTTCGATGTTCCGCAAAGCCAGCCGCCGGTACTTTCCGAGAATGAGCCAGGCGCAAAAACCGGCGGCCTCTCCAAGCGCGAAAAGCACGCGCAACGGCAGCGCGGCGAGCAGAGCCGAACCGGCGCGGTAAAATAGGTAAACAGAAAAATCGAGCATGCGTTGTCGTTGCTCGCGACGCCCCAACAGCGTAAATTTGCCTGCGCCGCGCTTCAATTAATATAATGTGCCAGTGTGGCAAGCGGCCAAATCTTTCTCGCCAACCCGCCGGCTTCTCGTTAGGCAACTGAATTGCTTCTAAGATCGACATGAACAAACGCGAAAAGAACCTGTGGCTGGGCCTGAATGAGCCGGCCCGAAAAGCGCTTAGCGCTCGCGATTACAAAGCGGGCTCTCTCGCCCAACGGGTTGCGCGTTCCGGAGTCGACGCGGCCGAACTAGCTACAGCAGATCGCCGCAAACCCGACATCAAAAAAGTTTGGATCCCGGGAGTGGAGATCTTCTCGCGGGAAATTCATCCGCAGCGTCATCGCGGATTCTTTGCCGAATTTGCCCGGCGCGATGAGGGAATTCTAGGCAAGATTGGTTTCTGGCCGAAGCAATGGTCGGCTGCGCGGATGTTCGCGCACAGCGGAAAAGGATTCCACGTGCATCCGCCGAGCATTCCGGCAGATACCACCGCTGAGAAATGGCTGAAGCGTTTGTTTGTCGCACAGCCGCAGAATTATTCGCTCCGTCCTTACGACCGCGAGCAATGGGACGTGATGTTTTTTGTGCAGGGCCGCGCCG
>DASYVQ010000153.1:0-8388 GCA_035936875.1 Chthoniobacterales bacterium | reverse complement strand
TGATTGAAGATGTCGATGTACCGCTCACAAATTCGAATTGCAATGCTGATTGGCGCGCTGGCCGCGTTTGCCGGAAGCAATTGTGCGTTGGCTGATTCGCCGAGTGTGACGGCGGTTCTGAGTAATTCCCAAGTCGCTGTCGGCGAAACAGTGCAATTACAGATCAGGGTAAGCGGTTCCGGCGAGGCCAAAGTGCCGGAGAACATTGCAATCGACGGTCTCGAGATTCACCCCACCGGCACATCGCGTCAGTTTGAGATGCACAACTTTACCACGACTTCGAGTGTGACTCACAATTACACGATCCTGCCGTTGAAGGCGGGCGCGTTTAAGATTCCGTCTCAAACCATTCGCGTCGGGAACAATTCGCTACGCACACCTGAGCTCACGCTGAATGTCGTGAGCTCGCCTGGCGGTTCGGCCCGATCAGGGACGATTACGCAAAGCGCTTCGGCCAAGATCGCATTCGCGGAATTGATCGTTCCAAAAAAGACTGCTTACGTCGGCGAGATGATCCCGATTGAAATCCGGCTCGGGTTCGATCTGCGCGTGCGTCCGAAGTTGGCCGAGGGCCCCGAGATTACCGGACAAGGATTTACCACCCAAAAACTGCAGCAGCCGCAGCAAAACATCGAGACAATTGGCGGCAGAACCTACGACGTGCTCACTTTCAGAACGGCGATCGCCGCCGCACGCACCGGAAAATTCGAGATCGGTCCGGCGCAAGCGAGTGCCATCGTCGTTATACCGAGAGGACAGAGCAGCGCGCGCCCGCGTTCGCCACTCGACCTCTTCAACATGGACGATCCGTTCGCCGATCCGTTCTTCAGCGATCCGTTCGGTTCGTTTGGGCAGCAGCAAAAGGTGACGATCAAAAGCGAGCCGGCCACGCTCGACGTAAAGCCGTTGCCGCCGAATGCACCGGCAAACTTCTCGGGCGCGGTCGGAAATTTTGCCATGACGGCAAACGCGATTCCGAAAAGTGTGCAAGTGGGCGATCCGATCACGGTAACAGCAACGATTTCCGGACGTGGAAATTTCGATCGAATGAACGCGCCGGCGCTGGAGGACGAACACGGCTGGCACAAATATCCGCCTTCTTCGAAATTCAAACAGGACGACGACATTGGCATCAGCGGCGCAAAGAATTTCGAAATCGTCCTTTCGCCTAACGAGAAGAAATCGGCGGTTCCGCCGCTGGATTTTTCTTATTTCGATCCGATCAAGGAAAATTACGTCACCGCGCGGAGTGAGCCGATTCCGATTCAAGTCCAAGGCGGCGCGGTACCTGCCGCAACCCCGCCGCGATTGGCGACCCCGGCTACAGCAGCGACGTCAGCAACTCCGGCTCCAGTTGCTGCCAAACCTTCGCCGAAGCCACAGGATATTTTGTATCAACTCCCGGACCGCGGCCGTCTGCAATCGTTTACGCCGCTTTACGCGCGTTCAGTTTTCTGGACAGCGCAAATTGTTCCGCTTATCGCGCTGCTCGGATTTGTCGGGTGGAAAATTCGGCAGGCGAAGATCGACAATCGCGAGGCACGACGAATTGCTGCGTTGCATCAAGAATCAGCTGAGCTCCTGCGAAGATTGCGGCGCAGCGAATTATCGCCGCAGGAATATTTTTCGGACGCTTCACGCGCCGTGCGGGTGAAGACAGCGCTGGCGAAGAATGTCGATCCAAATGCGGTCGACGCCGAAACAGCAGCGGCTGCATTTGAGCTCGATGAAAACTCGCGTGAGCAATTGCGCCGACTCTTCCAGCGCAGCGATGAGTTGCGCTACAGCGGACGGCCGAACGGATCGGGCACAATTTTGCGCGAAGATCGACAACAAGTTTTGGAACTCATCGAAAGCTTGCACGTATGAAAACGAGAAAGCCGTTCGTCGATCTCAGCTGCTTAATAGCCTGCGTGTTTTTCGCTTCATCGGCATTCGCGCAATCGGACGCGCAATTCGCCAAGGCGAACCAGGAATACGCAGCCGGTCGTTTCAAAGAAGCCATCGACAATTATGAAGGAATCGTCCGGTCCGGCGAATGGAGCGCAAATTTGTTTTACGACTTGGGCAACGCTTATTTTCGCGGTGGAGATTTGGGACGCGCAATTTTGAGTTATGAGCGCGCGCTGGCGTTAGATCGACACCATCCCGAAGCAGAAGCCAACTTGCGGACCGTGCGGGACGAAGCGCGCGGGCTGGAACTGACGCCGAGCTCGCCGGAACGTCTCTTGCAATTCGCGAGCGCGAATGCATTCGCAATTGCAGCTGCGATTGCTTTTTGGATGGGCATTTTCTCGATCGCCGCCCTGATCTTCGCGCCGCGCCGTACGTGGCGCGCGATCACATTGTCGATCTTGTCCTTATCGACCTTTGTCGTTGGAGTTCTTGCCGTTTACGAAATCGAGAACGGAAAAAGAGGGAAGGCGCTGGCAATTGTGACGGGCAACGGCGTCGAAGCGCGCCTGGCGACGGCGGACAATGCCAATAGCGTTCTCGCCTTGCCAGCCGGCAGCGAAATCAAAATCGTGAGCCGGCGCGGCGATTGGATCTACGCGGCGCTGCCGAACAATCTGCGCGGCTGGATACCGGCGAAAAGCGCCGAAGCCGTTCGGCTGTAGCGGCCGCTCTTCTCAGCGGCAAATCTTGGAATTCGGCGGTCATAGACCGCCGCTACAGCATTTGCGACGATCATAGATTGCCGCTACAGGATTTGTATGAACGCGGAAATGGACGTCGGTACGGACAAGAAAGCGCTCCAGATCAATCTGGACGTGAAGAAGTACGGGACGTTCGCCGAGATCGGCGCTGGACAGGAAGTAGCGCGCCGTTTTTTTCACGTTGGCGGCGCGGCGGGGACGGTCGCCAAGACGATGTCGGCGTACGACATGACCTTTAGCGACGCGATCTATGGGCCGGCCGACCGTTACGTTAGTCGAGTGCGGTTGAACACGATGCTCGATCACGAATACAAGCTTTTGGTGGAACGTCTCGACCAGAAGCTGGGCGAGCAGCGAGAATTCTTTGTTTTCGCGGATACCGTCGCGGCGCGCAGCTTCAAACAGCACAACGAATCGCATGGCTGGTTGGGAGTGCGTTTTCAAACGCAATCGCGGGGCGAGCCGAGCCAGATCATCATTCATGTCCGAATGCTCGATGAAGCGAACGTCGATCAACAGGAAGCGCTGGGCATCATCGGCGTGAATTTGATTTATGGCGCGTTTTATTGCCTGGACGATGCGGAGCGATTGATTTCGTCACTACAGGAAAATCTCTCGACGGGACGCATCCAGGTCGATCTGATCAAATTTTCCGGACCGGCTTTCACAAAAATCGACAATCGCCTCATGAGTTTGCAGCTGGTCAGTCAAGGCTTGACCGACGCGGTGATGTTCCGGGCTGACGGCGAGACCGTGCAGCCGGCGGAAATTTTTCACAAAAAAGCAATTCTGGTTGAACGCGGCAGCTTTCGGCCTGTGACCTACGCGACCAACGACATGCTGGACGGCGCGAGGCGCCAATTTCTCAAGGAATCCGGTTGCTCAGAGAAGGACCTGGTTGTGTTGATGGAAATGACGTTGGAGAACCTGATTGCCGAGGGCCAGCTCAATCACGCGGATTTTCTCGCCCGCGTGGACATTCTCGGCGCGCTCGGGCGAACGGTTTTGATCTCCAGGTTTGGGGAGTATTACCGGTTGGCCAGTTACCTCTCGCGTTACACCAATAGACTGGTCGGGTTGGTGATGGGTGTCCCGACTCTGTTGGAGATTTTCGACGAAAAATATTATCTCAATCTCGAAGGCGGAATTCTCGAGGCGCTCGGCCGCATGTTTAAGAGCGGATTGACGCTCTACGTTTACCCGACGATCGATGAAACCACCGGCAAGATCATCACCGCTACGCAGTTGGAAGTGGCGCCGAATCTGCGCTCGCTTTATCGCTACCTGATCGACAGTCAATACATCCACGAGATCACGGATTATCATCCGGAATATTTGCGGATTTATCCGCCGCACGCACTGGCCAAATTACAATCCGGGGACCGCAGTTGGGAAGAAATGGTGCCGCCGGAAGTGGTCGAGATCATCAAGCAACGGGAATTTTTCGGGTACCGGGCGCCGGTGGCGGCCTGAGTTAAGCAGCTCTTACCTTCGTTCCAGCGTTGGTGTTAAGCCTAGAATACCGTAGAAACCAGCCCTGTCGGCACGGTTCCCGCTCTATGGGATATCAGCTATGGCCAGACGCGGAGATTCTGTTGTCGGGATAGATTTAGGGAAGCATGTTTTCAAAGGAGTAGCGCTCCGGCGAAAGAGTGATTCACGCTTTGTCCTGACGAGCTTTGCCTCGCGCCAAGTGCCCGAAGAATTCAGCTCGGCTGACGATCTGGCTAAAGAACTAAAGCTTTTGCTGCGCGATCTTGGCGGCAGTGCCAAAGGATGCGCAATCGCGATCTCCGATCCCGGCGCACTCTTGCGGATCATCGAACAGCCAGACACGCCGGTGGGCCTTCTTCGCAACGCACTGCGGTTGAATGGCCTGGCCGTTCTCAACCAGGAATGCAAGGACTTCGTCCTCGATATTGCCCCGGTGATCTCTCCTGAGGCCAACCGCGGATCGACAACTCACGATTCCGCCGTGGAATCTGGAGGCGTAGCCGTGCAAGGCGGCGTGGTCACAAAAACAAAATATCTCGTGGGCGGAATGTTGCGGTCCACGGTCAAACAAATCTCCGCGGCCGCGAGTAAGACCCGGCTTCCGGCCGATATCCTGCAACTTGCCCCGGTCTGCTCATTTAACGCCTTTGAATTCGCCTATCCCGAAATTTTTTCCGGCGAAGGGTTTCTCCTTCTCGATATGGGCCATTCGCAAAGCACGGTGCTCATCGGGAGCAGAGGAGAACTTCTGCTCGTGCGCAGCATCGATTATGGTGGCAAGGCATTAATGCACGCACTTACCGCCGAAGACGCGCTCGACGGCGATGCCGCCTGGCTCATGCTTCAGCAAAGTGATGAAGGCATGACGGAAATTTGCCGCGGCTCCCTCAGTCGCCTCGCCACGGAAGTCCGTAACTCCATCGGCTTCTTTGAAGGCCAACGAGAGGAAAGCATTAATCGGATTTTTGTTTCCGGAGGACTGGCTCGAGCGGAAACGGTCCTTCAGTCATTGAGCGACGAACTCGGCCTGCCGTGCGAAATTTGGGACCCGCTGGAAACTTGCGAAGTAGCGTTGCCGGCGGCGAAACGCCAGGCCCTGCCTAACGAATTCGTGTCTCTGAACGTCGCCTGCGGGGCCGCCTTTGAATATCTGAGAAATTAACCTGACCGGCGATGGCACTTCAACTCAACCTCCTGCACGAGGAGATCCTGGAACAACGGCAGCGTCAGCGTGATCCGCTCAAGATCGGCATGCTTGTGCTGGCAAGCTGTGGGGCGATTCTTTTTCTTTACTACGCCTGGAACGCTTACCAAACCCTCGAGATTAAGAGCCGCCTTAGTCGGATCGATCGAGACTGGAAGAAGATCGAGCCGCAAGTAACGGCCGCCCAAAAACGCTCGGCCGAACTAACCAACATGATAAACACCACCAGGGTGCTCGACGATTACATCGAGAATCGATTTTTCTGGGCGCCGTTCCTGGAAAAACTCTCGCGTTGTGTCGCGCCCAACGCCCAGTTAACGAGCATAGAAGGAGCCGTGCTGGAGGAAGATAAGGGCGTGGCTGTCACGGTCGAAGGGGTGGCCGCAGCTCGCGAAGCTCGCGCCGCCGCGGAAGATTTGCGCCAGATGTTGATTGAGCAGCTGAGCCAAAGCTGCCACGACGTGAAAGTCGAATTTAAGACGCTCGAAGATCTCGACACGGTCGCAAATGTCGGCGGCGTCAATATGGCAATGGCGCGTTACGTTCTTACGGTGCACTTTAATCCTGGACCCATTGCAAAGCCGGCTCCGTCGCCGACAAATCGCCGATCGAAGCAAAAAAATGAATCTTCCTAAGCTAAACAAGAATCAGATACAAAAACTCGCCCTCAGTGTGATGGGCTTTGTTTTTCTGCTCTACGTTTACTTCACGTTTTTTCTCGGCCCACTGAATAAGAGCCGCTTCGCGGCAATGGCTGCAATCGAAGATCGTCAGCGAAAGATCGACAGTTCCAAAAGCGAGCTGGCGAAAGCCACCAATCTCGAACGAAAAGCGAAAGACGCCACCACCCGCTTTGCCGCGCTTAAAGCCCTCAGTCCGGAAGGCGCGCCCATCGCCTGGTTTCCTCCGCGCATGAAAATTTTTTTTGCGAACCAGCAGATCGACCGGGCAGTTGCGCGTTTGGAAAGTAACACTGGCTTCAAGCAATCCGAGTTGGCTGCCTGGATCAAATACAACTGGTTGATCGAATTGCCCCAAGCCGACTTCGCTTCACTCGGAAAAGCGATCGCGGAATTGGAAAACACCGAGCCGCTGCTCATGGTTACAAAACTGAGCATTCATACATTGCCCGATTCGCCACAATTCCAGCAGGTCGGCATCGCGGCCACCACTGTTATACAAAAACGATGAAGAAAATCACCACACTCGTCTCCATGTCGATCCTGATTGCGTTTGGCGCGATGGGCGCCGGCAAACCAGCGGACAAGCCGGCGGAACCTGGAAAGATCGAGACCAAAAACAAATCTTCCTTCGCAATGGACGTCGAAGCTCGGAATCCTTTCTGGCCGATTGGCTGGAAGCCGACCGCGAAACTCTCATCCGGGGGCGCTGGCGCGGATCAGGGCGGGGCGGATATTCCGGTCAGCGCGTTTGTCCTCAGCACGATCACGCTCGATCAAGGCACCCATTTCGCCATCATTAACGGCAAGGCGATGCAGGAAGGTCAGCAATTCGGACTGCAATTGGGCACGCAGATGTACCAGGTTCTGCTGAAAAAAATTGAAGATGGGCGGGTAATTTTGTCGCGTCACGATCAGGAAATCGTGGTGCCGCTGCGGCGGAAATAATTAGGCGGGGTCTGCCAAGCCGCAACATTCTGACGCTACCCGCGTCGGCCGGTGCGAATTTTGCTGCAAAATACGCATCCTGGCGCTCATGGATTCTTGGATTGCGATTGATTTTCCCACAAAAACCGGCAATCTCGTCGACCGTTCGTAGTCATCATGGATCGGCAGACTCCAATGACCAGATACTAATCGCATGAAATTATCCTTAGGCTTCTTAATCCCTCTGATGTTTTCTCTCGCCGCCTCTGCCGCTGCGCGCTCTGATAGTTTTCGCGACGCTCTAGGACCTCGCTTCAACTCGGCTCAGTCCATCAGGAAGAACGAGGCGCCAAAAAAAGACCTCGATTCGATTCATCGCTGGAACCAAATCGCAATTGACGCCAGTGGCCTCGATCACACACCGGTTGCGCCCGGCGAGAACCGGGTCTTTGGAGAGCAACTCGGGCCCGGGCGTTCAAGTCGTGCGATGGCAATTGTTCACATCGCCATTTTCGACGCGGTGGATGCAATTGATGAAGATTACAAGAGTTATACAGGAATCCAGGCAATGCACGGCCCGATCTCGATGGATGCCGCCATCGCCCAGGCAGCGCGTGATACGCTGGTCGCGCTGTATCCTTCGCAAGCCGCCAGCTTCGACATATTCCTCGCAGACGATCTCGCGCAGATTCACCCTAAAAAGGAAATGACCAATGGGATCGTTCTCGGTCAGCGCGCCGCGGCCGCGATCCTCGCCATGCGCGTCAACGATGGAGCGCAGGTGCCCGAACCGCGTGTGGGCGTTAGTTATTTTACATCCAATTTGGCCGGTCATTGGCGGCAGGATCCGATCAGTTTGATCCCGCTCGCGCTGGGCGCGCATTGGGGCGAATGCAAAACATTCGTCCTGCAATCATCGCAGCAGTTTCGTGTTCCGCCCCCACCAGCGATGACCAGCGCCCACTACGCGACCGCTTACAACGAAGTAAAGAGCGTCGGCGGTGATGGTATGGTTACGCCAACACAACGAACACCGGAACAAACTTTCATCGGTATTTTTTGGGCTTACGACGGGACGCCGAGTCTTTGCGCGCCACCACGCCTTTACAATCAGATTACCGTGCAAATCGCCGACAAAATGAAACTCAAGGTTGTCGATCTTGCGCGGCTACTCGCTTTGGTAAACACCGCGATGGCTGACACAGGCATGTCCGTCTGGGACTCGAAATATTACTACGATTTTTGGCGTCCGATTACCGGCATTCGCGAATCCGATCCGGGAACCGGACCGACTGGCGCGGGTGATGGCAATTCCCTAACTGTGGGCGATCCGACGTTTACTCCGTTGGGCGCACCGGCCAGTAATTTAAACGGACCGAATTTTACGCCTCCGTTTCCTGCTTATCCTTCCGGTCATGCCGGTTTC
>DASYVQ010000152.1:0-33256 GCA_035936875.1 Chthoniobacterales bacterium | reverse complement strand
TGTTCTTGCCTTCAACGGGATGCCTAACGAATGGCAGGAATCGAGAGCGAATTGCGCGTATTCCTGCCAGCTGCACTCGCCGGCGTTGGCGAAATGCAAAAGGCCGCCTTGAACATCGACATCGAAAAACTGGGGAAGCATCTGCGCAATATCGCGCGTGTAAGTAGGCGTTGAGAATTTGTCGGCGATGGCATCGACGTGTTCTTCGTTGCGGGCACGCTTGATAACGGCATCGATGAAGCTCGGCCGATCAGGACCGAAGACCCAGGAGACGCGAACAACAAGATGTCGATCTTGCGTTTGGAGAACCAATTTCTCCCCTTCCTGCTTCGATTCGCCGTAGACGCTGATCGGATTCGCTGGATCCTCTTCGCCGTAGGGTTCACGCTTTTCACCGTCGAAGACATAATCGGTGCTGAAATGAATGAGCCGGGCTCGTTTGTTCGTGCAGACTTGGGCGAGGAGTTCAGGCGCCCTGGCATTAACACGAAACGCCTGATCGGGCTGTTCCTCGCAAAGATCTACATTGGTCAAGGCGGCGCAGTTAATGAGCAGATCGAAATCGACTCGTGAAACGGTTTCTTCTAACTCATCGAAATCAGCGAGATCGATTTGTGCATGCGTAAACCCAACGACGTCGAATTTCTCTCGATACTCGCGCATGAGCGCGGCACCCAATCGACCGCCAGCGCCGACAATTACGATTTTCAATTTCTCAATATCGCCCGGCCCGTTCGAGCAACGGTTGCCACCACGATTGCTTGTCGATGTACCAATCGATTGTTTCTTCGAGCCCTTCCTTGAAATCTTTTCGCGGCTTCCACTTCAGTTCCTTCTGCGCGAAAGAGGAATCGATGGCGTAACGCCGGTCATGCCCAAGGCGATCGGTTACGAACGAGATCAAGCTCTCCGGTTTGCCCAGCTTTTTCAGGATCAGTTTCACCACATCGAGGTTCGCCATCTCGCTATCACCGCCAAAATTGTAAATCGCGCCCGGTTTTCCTTCGAACAATGCCGCCACGATAGCGGCGCAATGGTCTTGAACGTGGATCCAGTCGCGCACGTTCATGCCGTCGCCGTAAACGGGCAGCGGCTCGTCACGCAACGCCTTGATGATCATGAGCGGAATCAATTTCTCCGGAAACTGATACGGCCCGTAGTTGTTCGAGCACCGGGTGACAACGACGTCCTGGCCGTAGGTTCTGTGGCAAGCCAGGGTGAGGAGATCAGCGCCGGCTTTGCTCGCGGAGTAGGGCGAGCTGGGATCGAGTGGCGATTGCTCGGTGAACTTGCCGGTCTTGCCTAACGAACCGTAGACTTCGTCGGTGGAAATCTGGACGAAGTGTTGAACCCCGTGCCGACGGGCGGAATTGAGCAGTATGCTCGTGCCGATGACATTGGTGTGAATAAAATTCTCCGGCGAATTGATGCTGCGATCGACATGCGACTCGGCGGCGAAGTTGACCACTGCAAAAAAACCGTGCTCCATCATGAGCGCGTCCATCTGGTCGGCGTTGGCAATGTCCGCTTTGAAAAATTCGTAACGCTCGCCATGTTCCTCGACCACGCCATTAAGATTGGCGAGATTACCGGCATAAGTGAGAACATCGACGTTGGTCACCGAGGCCGGCTTGTAATGTTGCAAAATATAGCGAATAAAATTGCTCCCGATGAACCCGCAGCCACCGGTCACGAGAATGCGCACAGCCGGTACTAGCAGCGCCGACGCAGGCGCGCTAGCGGATTTTCCCATGCTGCGCGATCAAATTGAGACGTGGAAAAACGTCCTCGCCCAAACCGATTGGACGCCATGGCTGATCATTGGACTGGCCGCGCTCCTGCGGTTTTTTCTGGTCGGAATCAAGCCGCCGCATTTCGACGAAGGGATCAACGGCTGGTTTGTCGATACGTCGATCGTCAAGAACGGCTTCTACAAATACGACCCGACCAATTATCATGGCCCGCTCCATTTTTACGTTTTATTTCTGTCGCAGACATTGTTCGGACGGAATCTTTGGGCGCTGCGGCTACCGGTCGTGCTGGTCAGCGTGACTTGCGTTTGGCTGACGTTGAAATTCGAACCGTTCGTTGGAAAGACAGTGGCGCGCATGGCCGCGCTGGCGATGGCTGTTTCGCCCGGTTTCGTTTTTTACGGCCGCTATTCCATTCACGAAGTGTGGATCGTGCTCTTCACGATGTTGTTTATTTTCGGGCTGCTCGGTTTGTGGAAATTTGGAACGCCCAATTATCTCTGGTGCGCCGGTATGGGAGTAACCGGGATGATTCTGTCGAAGGAAACGTACATCATCCACGTTGGCTGCGCTCTAATTGCGGCCGGCGTGTGCACCATCTCCAATTCGCTCAGCCCAATGCCTGACGCACGCCGGGCAAAACCAACCTGGGACTATGTCGATCTGGGGATGGTCGTGGCAACAGGCATCGCGCTGCTTATCTTTTTTTATTCAGGAACATTTTTTCACTGGAACGGAGTCAAAGGACTTTACAAGGCCTATAGCGCCTGGTTTGCGACCGGCCACGAAGGACACGGTCATGAAAAACCGTGGTATTACTGGCCGAAAATTATGGCGCCATCTTTTCGGTTGGGACGCGCCGACTTCTTCGGTTACGAATTGCCGACCCTCGCCGGCTTGGTTCTTTGCTTGTTCAGTCTGCGGCTCAAGAATTTCAGCTTACGTTATCTCGCGATTTACGGGGTTGGAACTCTCATCGTTTACAGCTACGTCCACTACAAGACCCCGTGGTGCATCATCAGCTTCATTTGGCCGTTCTTGTTCATCTTTGGCGGGGCGCTCTTAGTTATCCCTCTAAGATATAAGAAAGCGACCTATGTTATATCGGCGATCCTGCTTTGCGTTTCGCTTGAATCGACGATCTGGCTCAACTACTTCCGCTGCACGACCGAGACTGAGCCCTACGTTTACGTCCAGACGTACAACGACATTTATAAACTGACCGATCCGTTGCTAACGCTGGCAAAGCGAAACTCGCTCGCCTATCAATTAACCGGACACATCATTCGAGGCAGTGCTTATCCGCTGCCGTGGATGCTGGGTGATTTCACGCACATCGGTTATTACGAGCGCGACAATCTGCCTGCGAAGTTCGACGCGGACTTTCTCCTCGTGCAGCAGGATAAAATCGCCACGGTCGAAGCAAAAATGCACGATTCATATTTCACCGAGCCACTGACCATCCGGCCTTATCAGGATCCTTCGAAGGCGTATTTTAACGCGAAAATTTTCAAACCCCTTTTTCCGGGGCGAGCGCCCGACTTCATCGGCAAAGCGACCGCCGACGAGCAATCAACCTCTCAATGAAATGGCTCTCTGCCGGCTTGACCTTCGTCAATTTCGCAACCGTCTGCGCCGTGTTTTTGGGAATCGCCGCCGGAGGCCTAAGCGAGTCGAGCGCACTCTTTTCATTCACTGTTGGGTCGGCCGCGGCTATCTTAGCATATCTTAGAACCATAGATCCAATAGCGGCGCCTGATGTCTTAGACTCTCCTCAGACAGAACCAAAGCTTTCCAAGCGCGCGCAGCGGCGGCTGCAAGGTTCGGGAGCCATCCCCGCCACGCCGCCAGTTCTCAACAAATATCGAGACGTGTGGAAGTGGTTGCTGGCAGCCTGCTTCGTCGTGTTTGCGTTTCGGTCTTTTTGCTGGCTGCTCTACATCGAGGGCGACCAGCTAAGAATTCAATCGCCAAACAATCTCGGCGATCTGGCGCTGCACATCACTTATATTAGAAATTTCGCCAACGGAGTCCCGCTTTGGCCGGAAAATCCGATCTACGTTTTCAGTAATCTAAGATATCCCGCCGGGACCGACTTGTTTAACGCTCTTCTCTGTCTGCGCGATGTCGATCTTATACGCGGCCTGGTTTGGACGGGACTGCTGGGATCCCTCGCGACCTTTTATGCATTTTACCGCTGGGGCGGAGCATTCGGTGTGGCCGGTTTCCTGTTCAACGGCGGTATCGCCGGCTTCCAAGTTCTTAACGGTCTCAAGTTCCTCGATTACCAAGGGGGCAGCACGATTGCCTGGAAAAGTATTCCGCTGGCGATGTTCGTAACGCAGCGCGGCCTGCTTTACGCGATCCCGGCAGGGCTGTTGCTGCTTTGGCACTGGCGCGAAAAATATTTCCGGAATGCCGAACAAGATCGAGCCTCAGCGGCGATCGGCCCGCTGCCCTTTTGGGTCGAGCTTTCTCTCTATGCGTCGATGCCGCTCTTCCATGCGCATACTTTTCTCGCCCTATCCGGCGTGCTGCTCTTTTTGTTCACTTGTGGTGATGCAATCATGCGTCGGCAAACTGTCGCCCTCGTCGCAGGCGCAGTTGTTCCCGCGACCTTCTTTGTTTGGCTCATCACCGATCATTTCCATGCCGGCTCCGTCGTTCAATGGTATCCAGGCTGGGTTCAAGACGATGGCGATTTTGCGCATCCATTCCTGAAATCTCTCAACTTTGGAATCCTCTCACCAATCCTGTCACCGATCGTTCATTGGTGGGATTTTTGGTTCGGCAACTTTGGCGTTTCGATTCCGATCGTGCTCGCGCTGCTCGGCATTTGCGGGTGGCGTGTTTATCTTGCTGGCACTTGGTGGAAGTTTGAACTCTTTGCTGCGGTGGCCTTGGTCACAATCGCATTGTGCGCCTGGCGTATCTGGGAAACCGGATTCAAGTGGAGCTCCGGAATTCTTTTTGTGGCTGCATTAGGTTTGCTCGCGTTGGTTTCGTGGCGCGTCTTTAAAACTGGGTCCACGTGGAATAAAAGACTTTCGGAAGAAGTCATCTTTCTCTCGCCCGCGGTCGCAATCTTCATCGCCGGATTGCTTTTCAAGTTCGCTCCGTGGGGCTGGGACAATCTCAAAGTCATGATCTGGGCTTACTTCATCGCGCTCCCGTTTCTATGGACGCGTTTGATCACTCTTTGGTCGATGCCTGTGCGCGCAGCGGTGTGCTTTGCGCTTTTTGCCTCCGGATTCGTCTGTTTAATTGGCGGCCTGGCGGCGGGACGACCTGGCTTTGGGTTTGCCGAACGTGCAGAAGTCGACGGAGTCGGCGTCGCGCTCCGCAAACTTCCGGTGGAGGCGCGATTTGCCGCTTACCCGACTTACAATCATCCCCTTCTGCTTCAGGGCCGAAAACTCGTACTTGGTTATCCCGGACATCTTTGGACCCAAGGCTTCGATGATTACGGGAAGATCTACGATCAACTCGGTCAGTTGATGCAAGGAGCCGAAAACTGGCGCGAGATCGCTCGCGCCTTGCACGTTCGTTACATTTTTTGGGGACGAGAAGAAAAACAGAATTACGCGGCGAGCAAACGGCCGTGGGAACAAACAGCCGCGGCGGTTGCGTCCGGGAGTTGGGGTGCGATTTACGATGCGGAACAACCGCGCCAGCCGGCGACCACGCAATAAACTTTATGCTACCGGGCTCGCGCTAGAAATGGTGTTGAGCACGAGCTGACCAGCAGCGACCTGCCTGCCGTTGACGAGCGCTTCCACTTGAAACTGCAACAATCCATCCACCTCTGCTAGCTTTTCGGCGCGCAAAATAATTCGTTCCTCCGGTCGGACCGCGTGGAAAAATTTCATCTGACGAATGGCCGAGAGCAGAAAACGCGGTGGCGCATTTTTCGTCTGCCCGGAAGCGCCGACGATTCCGGCGGTTTGCGCGAGCGCTTCCGTCAAAATCACACCAGGGACAAGCGGATCGCCCGGAAAATGTCCGGCAAACATCGGATCGTCGCTCGGGAAAAAAGTTTCACACTCCGCCGAGATACCGGGCTGGCAGGCGATCAATCTTCGCACGAAAACGAACGGCGGTCGGTGCGGCAAGCCGGGGAAGTGATCAGTGTTGAGTGACAAGTGATAAGATTATCCGGAGCTAAAGATCAACGACTGCTGGTCACTCGTCACCTGTCACTCGTCACTTTCTGCCTCAGCCGTTAACAAAATAGGCAAACTTCCAGCTGCCCCTCACCCGCATGATTCCAACGCGATAACCATCGTAATTCAGCGATGCATCGGCAAACTGCGGAGGGGCGACCATGAACCCGCCCTTCTTCACGAATTTCTCCGATAAAATGCCGTCCAACTCCGGCCAAAGGCCTTGCTCGTCCCAATATTGAAACACGCCCTGCCCAGACATTGCCGGCTCCAGCTTGTAACCGAAATCATCGGTCATCATCGATTTAAGTGTAGCAATGTCGTGGTTGGCCACCGCCTTGCGTAATCGGCCGACAAATGCCTGAAAATCAACATCGTTGTTCTCCTCGCGCAGATTCGCCTTCGCCTTTTTCTTGAGCGCCTCCTTCTTGATCTTTTCTTTTTCCGGCGTCTGGCAACTACTCAAAGCGACCGCGAGCACGAGCAAAATGGAGGCGAAGGTTCTCATCACGTTAAACGTCTGTCACGTTTGTGATTTAGTTTCAAGGCTGACGTGTGTCCGCGACGGCGACCTGCCTGTCTGCTTTGGCCGCTTGGCTGTCGCGCAATTGCCGCCCCCGTCGAAACGGATGCGCCAGAAAAATCCAGTAGATCGCGCTGCAAAGATCGACAATCGAGGCCGCCGGACTTGTTAGGCGCAGCGGACCGTGGCGCAGCGCTGCAAACACATTGTCGATCGTGAGCTCGGCCGGACGCGGGATGGATGTGTAGTTACGACCGAAAGCGTGCAGGCGATGCGCATCCGAAGTCGCGATCAAAGGTTTGCCGAATTTTTTCGCTACTCGAGCAGCGCGTCGATTGGGATTGAGCAAGAAATTGTGAAAATGGCAGAGCTCAATCCCGTCAAAGCAGTCGATCTCATCGAGCAGACGCGGGCCAATGGAGCCGCCGAGAACGTAAAATGGGTGCGGCGCGAAGGTAAAGATGGAGTTGCCGCGGCGGCTGCGCAGTCGCCGAAGGTCCTCGAAATTTTTGACGTTCGCAATTTCCTCCGCAGCCACATTGAGCACAATTACGTCTGCGCCTTCTAATCGCACCTCGGCGGCCGGAATGAGTAAAATTCCCATCGCCGCCGCGTCGGCGAAAACTTCCGGTCGATCGAAGACCGCGTCGTGCAATGTGATCGCGAGCACGCCGAAACCGAGGCCGCCGGCGCGCTCGAGCAGTTGATGCGCCGAGTAATCGATGACGTCTTTCGGATCGTCCAACGTATGGATGTGTAGATCGACTTTGATCCAATGCCTATTGTCGCTCATACTTGTGCTCGACTTTCACCAGCAAGAATCTAACCGCGGATTACGCGGATTCCACGAATCAAGGTCGTGCAGGGAATAGCGGAGCAAACGGAAGCTTGCCACGGCCTGCGGTTTGCGGAACATTTCGCGCGCGTCACACGCTCAATCGCTCGGGTGGTGGAATGGCAGACACGTACGTTTGAGGGGCGTATGCCGAAAGGCATGCGGGTTCAAGTCCCGCCCCGAGCACCAAATCCTTTAGTGACTTAATTATTTTTCGCGCTGAGCGGTAGCGAACCCAAATTGGCTTCCGCTAACGCCTTATGCGCGTCGCCGCCGGTGGGTGATCAACAATCTAAATCCGTCTCCCTGTGCCGGTGCGATTCACCTTCAGAATGGCGCCAAAAGCAAAAAGGGCGCGAAAGCCGGCAAAAAAAGCTCCCGCCAAGATCGCAGGCGGACGCATCATCATGTGCGTCTTGTGCGGTCAAGTCATCAAGTCGGCACCCGACGACGCGAGCGATCACATCATTATTTATAGCGTCTGCCCGGCCTGCAAGCTCGTCCCGCCCCGAGGAATCTGATCCAGACTATCTCTCTGCGAGTAGCACCCAGACTCGCAAAGATCGAGATGGAGCGGCGCTCAGTGTTCTGCTCAACTGATATGACCTCCGTCTCCACTGAGCTTTGCATAAACAAACCATTTCCGGATCGAACGGCGCAACGATCGCGATTTCACTGTCCGATGTCGATCTTGTGGTCGAGTACCGCGCGCCAGATTTCGTTACCGGCCGCTGCGCGGTTTTCGTTACGGTTGGAACACATCGCGAAATCGGCGCGGCGATTGTTCCTTTTCAACGCGGAGCAGAAGGCTCAACCGTTTTCCTTCCATTTAAAGCCGACCTCCTGGTTTGGACCGGATCACTAACTGAATCGTCGTTGTGCAATGAGCGAAAATGGGAGCGTTGGAAATGGAGCGATGCAGCGAGCTCAACCCAAAATCGCGTTAAGATCGATAATGGAACTTTAACAATTCAGCTTCCGCGTTCTCAGTTTGGCGAGGCAAAAAGGATCGACTGCGCCGTTTACGCGAAAGATTTTTCAGAGAACGACGGCTGGGGAAAGTTTTTTGGATGCAACGATCGATCAATCGAAGCTGGAACCGGCGACAAATACATTTCCCAATATCTCGAGATCGACCTTCATCCTGCGAGTGAGAAGATCGCACGGCCACGCACGCGCCTGGGCTCGCCAAGAATGCGCATTTACCAGCTCTTCGTCAGGCTCTTTGGCAACATTAATGAAACGCGCAAGCCCAACGGCACGATCGGCGAAAATGGCGTCGGTAAGTTCAACGACATCAATGACGCGGCACTGAGTTCGTTGCGCGAAATGGGCTTCACTCATATTTGGCTCACTGGCGTTTTGCAGCAGGCCACCGGCACCGATTACTCGATCATCAGCCAGCCGGCGGACGATCCTGATTTGCTCAAAGGCGTGGCCGGCAGCCCTTACGCGATCAAGGATTACTTCGACGTTTGCCCTGATTACGCCGAGCAGCCGGCAGAACGTCTCGAGGAATTTAAGGAGCTCCTTGGCCGCATTCACAACCACGGAATGAAAGCGCTGATCGACTTTGTTCCGAATCACGTGGCGCGCAGCCATAACTCCGACGTGCGACCAGATTTGAACTTCGGCGCAAAAGGCAACAGCGGCGCCGGCGATGACATGTCGATCTTCTTCTCGCCGCAAAATAATTTCTTCTATCTCCAGCCCGACGGCGGCGGACCGCCTCTGCAGTTACCAACCTGGAAAAACGGCCAACCCGTCAGCCCCACCTGCAAACTCCCGGAAATAAAATGTGACGGCTTTTTCGGCGGCGAAATGAAGTTCGGCCGCGTCACCGGAAACAACGTGGTCAGTTGGACGCCATCGATAAACGACTGGTACGAAACGGCCAAACTCAATTACGGATTCGATTTCACTGACCCGACAAAAAGCCGGCGTGAATATCCGAACGCGAATGCGCCGGAAAAAATTGTTCCCGACACGTGGAACAAAATGGATCGCGTGGTCGAACATTGGCAGGCGCTGGGCGTGGACGGATTTCGCTGCGACATGGCGCACATGGTGCCGCCGGAATTCTGGAAATGGATTATCGGCAAAGCGCGCATCCGGCATGTCGATGTTGTCTTCATTGGCGAAGCCTACGACAACGACCCGATGAAAGTGCCGGGCGTCGACCCGGTGATCTCAAAACATCACGATGGACGATCGAATGTGATGTTCGACCTGCTCGATGCCGGTTTTAACGGCGTTTATGACGATCCAACTTATCGCGCGCTGAAAAAGATCTACGAAGGACCGGGCTGGGCCAACGACATCGATGGCGCGCGCTCCGACGATTTCATTTTCGAAAACTCCCTTCGTTACGCCGAGAATCACGATGAAGTGCGCATCGCGGCCCAATCCCAATGGGGCGGGTTCGGCATGAAAGTGGGCGTGCCGGTTTCCGCTATTCTTTTCGGTCTCTCGCGCGGACCGATCATGCTCTACAACGGCCAGGAGGTGGGCGAGCCGGGCGAAGGCCTGGAAGGATTCGGCGGCAACGACGCGCGCACATCCATTTTCGATTATTGGTCGATGCCCGAATTCGCGAAATGGGTGAACGGCCACAAATACGACGGTGGACGCCTCTCGGCCGAGCAAAAACAATTGCGCTCGTTCTACGGCCGGCTGCTCAACATCCTTGGCGAACCAGCATTCCGTGATGGCGCGTGCATCCCGTTAAACGCGGTGAATCGCGATAATCCAAACTACGGGCGACTGCCGAATGAGCAGCCGAGCGGCCATTGGTTGTACAGTTTTCTCCGTCACGATCCGGAATCGAGGCAGACATTCCTCATTGTCGTGAATCTCAATCCGCACGACGCACTAAAGAACGTGCGGATCGCAGTTCCTTCTTCCGTCGCGCAGTCGATCGGTTTCAATGAATTTGCACCGGGTACGCGAATTTATCTCAAGGACAGGCTCGCGATTGATGGAGCAACTTCGCAAACGAGCGTTGCGGAAACGATGGCGAACGGAATACTAATTGTCGATCTTGCGGCGCTCACGCCGCTCTATCTCGAGATGTCGATCGAACTGCTCTAAGATTTTCTGCCGCCGAGTTCCGCCAGGATTGCTTTTTGCACGTGTAACCGGTTCTCGGCCTGATCGAAAATCGTTTGCGCGTGCGCTTCGAATGTTTTCTCGTCGATTTCCTGGCCGCGATGCGCGGGCAGGCAATGCATGACCAGCACATCGGGCTTGGCCAACTTCACGACCGACTCATTGATCCAGTACGGTCCGAGCTCGGCTTGACGCCGCGCTTCTTCAGCTTCTTTGCCCATCGACACCCAGATGTCTGTGTAAAGCACATCCGCATCCCGCGCCGCGGCTGAGACATCATCGGTGCAAACGACGCGGCCGCCAGCGCGCTCGAGCAATTTCTTTTTCGGCTGATACTTTTTCGGCGCGGCGATTCGCAGCTCGAAATCAAGTCTGCCCGCCGCGAAGAGCCATGAGCGAGCGGTGTTCGACACACCGTCGCCGACGAACGTGACAATGCGATTGTCGATCCTTTCTCGCTTTTCCATGATCGTAAAAATATCGCCGAGAATTTGGCACGGATGCTCCTCGTCCGTCAGCGCGTTGATCGTCGGCACGCCCGAATATTCCGCGAACTCCTCGATGTCGCTCTGCGCGTAAGTCCGAATGACCGCGCCGTGAACCATGCGGGCCATCACGCGCGCCGTGTCTTTGATCAATTCGCCGCGTCCGAGTTGAGCATCGGTTGCGTTGAGATAAATCGAGTCGCCGCCTAACTCACGAATTCCTACTTCGAACGAAACCCGCGTCCGCGTGGACGGTTTCGAAAAAATCAGCGCCCACGTTTGTCCGATCAGCGGTTTCTTCGAATTCTTTTCGCGGTTCTTTTTGAAATCCGCGGTCTCGCGTAGAATTTTCGCAATCTCATCCCGCGAAAGCTGTTCGATGCTGAGCAAATGTTTCATCGTCCGGACGCAACATTGACAATCACACCTTCGATCGCGCGCAGTCCCTCCTCCGCTTCGCTGCGCCGCAAATTAAGCGCGGGCAACAAACGAATCACCGATGTCGCAGCCGGCACGGTCAGGACACCGACGCGGTGCAATCGATTCGCCACTTGAATGGCGGGCGATTTCTCTTCTCGCCCAAAAGCCGCCAGGTTCGGCTCGAATTCAAGACCGATGATTAAACCAAATCCGCGCACGGCACACAGAACGTTCGGGTATCTTTTCGACAACGTTCGCAACTCCGAGATCAGAAAATCGCCGAGGCGACGCGCGTTTTCCGCGAGACCGTCGCGTTCAATCACGTCGAGAATTCTTAGCGCGACCGCGCAAGCCAGCGGCGTTCCGCCAAACGTCGACGCGTGGGTTCCTGCAGAAAGCACGTTCGCAAATCTTTCGCGTACCCAAAACGCGCCGATCGGGAAACCGCCACCTAACGACTTCGCCATCGAGACTGCGTCCGGCACAAGATCGACATCTTCATTTTCGAGGATGCGCTGCCAGCTTTGGAATTTTCCGGTCCGAAAGTGTCCGGCCTGCACCTCATCGAAAAACAACAGCAGTTTGTGTTCGTCGCAAAGATTGCGCAGGCCGATCAAATATTCCGGCGTTGCAATTGTAACTCCGCTCTCGCCCTGGATCGGCTCGACCAGGATCGCCGCGCTCTGCGGTGTAATTGCGCGGCGCACTGCGTCGAGATCACTGAACGGCACGTGTTTGAATCCCGTTACCGCCGGCTCGAAGCCTTTCTTCACTTTGTCCTGCCCGGTCGCAGCGATCCCGGCCAGCGTTCGTCCATGAAATGAATCGAGCGTCGTAATGATCTCGTAGCGGCCTTCGTCGTGACCGAATTTCCGCGCTAGTTTGAACAAGCCTTCGTTCGCTTCCGCGCCGCTGTTGCAGAAAAAGACGCGCCCCGGCGCGATAAGATCAACAATGCGTTTCGCTAACTGCCCCTGAAGCTCAGTATAATATAGGTTCGAGACGTGGATGAGCTTCTGTGATTGTTCGGTCAACGCTTTTGTGATCTCGGGATGGGCGTGGCCTAACGAACAAACCGCGATTCCCGCGGCCAGATCGAGGTAGCGGCGCCCATCGCTGTCCCAGACATAACTTCCCTCCCCGCGCTCCAGCACTAGATCGAAGCGCGCATACGACGGGACAACATTCTGCTCAAAAAGCTCACGAACGCGTTTGGTTTCGTTTTTCACGATTGCCGGTTGTGTCTGCGCCAGAACTTCTTTCATAGCACGACCTCAGTGCCAACGCCCGCGTCTGTGAAAATTTCCAGCAAAACAGAATGCGGAATTCGTCCATCGACAAATTGCACTTTTTCCACGCCATTCTCGATCGCGGACATGGCGCTATCCACTTTCGGGATCATTCCCTCGCCAATCACGCCCGCTCGTCGCAATTGCGGAACTTCCATGACGCGCAAGTGCGTCATTAAACTCGAATCATCCTGCGGGTCGCGCAGCAATCCCGGCACATCGCTCATAAAAACAAGCCGGCGCGCTTTGAGCGCCACCGCCGTTTTCGCCGCTGCGATGTCGGCATTGCAATTGTAAATCTTTCCGTCATCGCCGCGCGCCGTCGGGCTGATTACTGGGGTCACGCTCCGTCGAATACATTCGCGCAGCGGCTCAACATCGACATCGACAACTTCACCGACGAATCCAAGATCGACATCTTCCTTTGGCGCCAATTTTCGACAACGAAAAATATCCGCGCCGGCGAAGCCTCGCGCCTTGCCGCCAAAATCCTGGATCGCTTTCACGATTTCCGGATTGATCTCGCGGGACAAAACACGGTCGACAATTTCGGCGGTCGCCGCATTCGTCACCCGATGTCCTTGAACAAATTCGGCTTTCGAGCCCTCCGCTTCGAGTGCGCGTGTGATCGCCTTGCCCCCGCCATGCACGACGACCGGATTAATCCCAACGGCTTCGAGAAAGACGACGTCGCGCGCGACGCGATGCCGCACCTCCGGATCGGGCGAATCCATGAAGCTACCGCCGTATTTCACCACAAAGATCTGACTGCGGAAGCGCTGGATGTAAGGCAAGGCTTCTAACAACGTGGCGGCCTTGGAAATGATCTCTTCCATTGATCTACCCTCACCTCAATCCTCTCCCTGGCAGGTCGAGGAGGACGCGAAGCGCCAGGTGAGGGCTGGTTTGTTGCTGCCGTAACATTGCTGATTCAAGTGAAATCGTTATGCAGATATTTTTTAACCGCCAAGCGTCGTGGGATCATTCACGTCGCCTTTGTTAAACGCGACGTAATCTTCAGTAAGATCGCTTGCATACATCGTGAATTCACCGCGGCCGCGGTGAAGATCGACGTATAAATCAAACTCTGGCGCCGAAGTAATTTTGGCTAGTATTTTCAAGGAAATATTTGTCGGACGTCCGCGGCGGAATGCAAAAACAATTTCGCGGCTGCCGGACTTCGCGTAACCAACATCGACAATCGTTTCATCGACATGGGCACGGGAATAGCCAAGCGCACAGAGAACGCGCCCCCAATTAGGGTCGCCGCCGCACCAGCTCGTTCGCACCAGCGAGCTATTCGCTATCGAGCGCGCGGCTAATTCGGCGTCGCGCGTATTGCGCGCGCCATGCACATGCAGCGTGACGAACCGCGAGACGCCTTCACCGTCGCGCACGATCATCTTCGCCAGCTCGAGCGTGACGAAGTTGAGCGTGGCTTGGAAGATCGACAATGTTTTCGCCGAGCTGATCATTTCATTCTTCGCCAATCCGTTGGCCAGCATGATCACCGTATCGTTGGTGCTCATGTCGCCATCAACCGTGATGCGATTGAAACTTTGCGCGACGGCCGCATCGAGTGCGCGCTTCAGTAAACGTGAATCGATGGCGGCATCGCTGGTGATGAACGAGAGCATCGTCGCATGACGCGCCTGACTCATTCCCGGCTGAATCATTCCCGCGCCTTTGCAAATGCCGCCGATACGAATTGTCGATCCTCCAATCTGAAATTCGACCGCTATTTCTTTGCGGCGTGTGTCCGTCGTCATAATCGCCTCGGCAACGCGTCGCGCGTTGATTCTCGATCTTGCCAGCAGCGGCGCGCACGCACGGATGCCGCGCTCAACATTCTTCATCGGCATCGGCACTCCGATCCGGCCAGTTGAGCAAACGAGGACGTCGGACTCTTTCAGTTTCAAGGCGCTCGCTGCTATTTGCGTCATCCGTTTTGCATCGGCCATTCCCTGCCGGCCCGTGCAAGCGTTTGCGTTTCCCGAATTGATCACGATTGCGCGCGCGGTTTTCTGCGCCGCGCGTTTCGCGCTGATTTTCACCGGCGCGGCACAAACTTGATTGGTGGTGAACATTCCGGCGACCGCAGCCGGAACGTCGGACACAATCAACGCGAGGTCGCGTTTCGTCCCCTTCTCGGAGCCTTTGCCGGTGCCAAGTCTTTTAATGTCGCAAAAAACTGCGGCCGCTTTGAAACCGCGCGGCGCGCAAACAGAACCCGAAACTTCTCGAAACGAATTTTTCAAATCAAGCCAGCCGTCTCAGGAAAGCCACGCATCAGATTGAAACATTGAATCGCCTGTCCGCTCGCGCCTTTGACGATGTTGTCGATCGCGCTCATGACGATGAGGCGGCCGGTGCGCTTATCGATCTTCCACGCGATGTCGATGAAGTTTGTCCCAACGACGTTCTTGGTATCGGGCAAACGTTCTTCGCCGAGCAGCCGGACAAACGGTTCCTGGCCGTAAGCGCCGCTGAAAAGTAATGCCGGAGCCAGATTAACAACATTCTCACCAAGATCGGTGTAAATCGTCGTAATAATTCCGCGATTTACCGGAACTAAGTGCGGCGTGAATTGAATAACGACCTTTTCATCGGCCAGGATCGACAGTTCCTGTTCGATCTCGGAAAGATGTCGATGTTTCGGCACGCCGTAGGGGCGGAAGCTTTCGTTGCATTCGGCAAATAGGTAATCGGTTTCGACTTTCCGTCCCGCGCCAGTGACGCCACTCAAGCTTGCGACCAGAATCCTTTTACGATCGATGGCCTTCCTGCGAATCAAAGGCCGAAGTGGGATGAGAATGCTGGTGGGATAACAACCCGGACACGCGACCAACTTCGCCTCTCGAATCCTTTCTCGATAAATTTCCGGCAATCCGTAAACCGCCTGCCCGAGTAGCTCCGGTGCAGGATGATCCATGCCGTAAAATTCTTTGTAAACCGCGGCGTCCCTGGTTCGAAAATCAGCGCTGAGATCGACAATGCGCGACCCGGCTTGCAAGAGCGGTTTGGCAAATTCGGCCGCCAATCCGTGGGGCAGCGCGAGAAAAATAATCTCGGCTTCGCGCGCGAGCTGTTTCGGATCGGTATCGATAAACTTGAGCGCCTGCGCCTTTTCGTTTTGGGCGAAGCGTGGATAAACATCGGCAAGTTGTTTGCCGGCAAATTGGCGCGAAGTGACCGCCACAAGCTCGACATGTGGATGCGCGAGCAACAGGCGCACCAGCTCTTCGCCGGCGTAACCGGAAGCGCCCACCACTGCGACTTTTGCGTTCTTCGTTGTCACGACGCGCAATGCGTATTCCGTCTCGGCCTAATTGCAACGAAACATTGTCGCCGCCTTAAAAATTTTGCAGTAACGTTCCGACGCTATGGAATCTCTCTATCTCGTCGGTATCGCGGTCCTTGCGGTTTTTGCATTCGTCCTTTGCGTTATTCTATTCAACTTCTTCGGCATATGGTTGCGGGCGCGTATCGCGAACGCGCCGGTGGGGATGGGCAAAATGGTCGGAATGCGACTGCGGCGCGTGCCGGTAGGATTGATTGTCGATAATCGGATCACGGCCGTAAAAGCGGGCATCGAAATTCCAAGCGACCCTCTCGAAGCGCACTACCTGGCCGGCGGCGATGTGGGCCAGGTGATTCTGGCATTGATCGCGGCGGACAAAGCCGGCATCTCGCTCGATTTTAATCGGGCCTGTGCCATCGATTTGGCGACCAAAGGCACGGGCAAGACCGTCCTCGAAGCGGTGCGGACGAGCATCAATCCAAAAGTCATCGACGTGCCCAACCCTTCGATGGGCCGGACCACCATCGACGGCGTGGCCAAGGACGGCATTGGCGCGAAAGTGAAAGCGCGCGTGACGGTGCGCTCGCATCTCGATCGATTTGTCGGCGGCGCGACCGAGGAAACAATCATCGCGCGCGTCGGCGAAGGCATCGTGAGCGCGATCGGTTCGGCCGATTCTTACAAAGACGTGCTGGAAAATCCGGACCGTATCTCGAAAGCGGTGCTGGCCAAAGGGCTTGATAGCAACACCGCATTTGAAATTCTTTCCATCGACATTGCCGATGTCGATGTAGGCGACAACATCGGCGCGAAGTTGCAGAGCGAACAAGCGGATGCGGACAAGCGTATTGCCCAGGCAAAGGCGGAAGTACGTCGCGCTGCCGCCGTCGCGGTCGAACAGGAAATGCGGGCAAAAACGCAGGAGATGCGAGCGAAAGTGGTGGAGGCCGAAGCGCAAGTGCCGATGGCAATGGCGGAAGCGTTCCGCGCCGGACACCTCGGGATCATGGATTATTACCGGATGAAAAATGTGCAGGCCGACACGTCGATGCGAGAATCGATCGCGGGTTCGGATAAACCGCGCACGGAATGAAGCAAAGCAGGACGTAAAAATGATCGCGGTGCATCTCGATAATTTGCTTTTTCTTCTGCTCGTCGCGGTGGCGTTGTTGTTTCAGTTGCTGGCAAAAGCGGCCGGAAAAGCAGGCAAGGACACGACCAAGGGAAGATCGACACCTGCACCCCGGACGCCGCCGCCGGTTCCGCGCGCCCCGGCAGATTCGGAAGAAGAGCGCATTCGCAAATTTTTAGAAGCGCTCGGCCAACCGACGACGTCAAAGCCGCCGCGGCCAACTTATCAAAAGCCGATCGTGCTGCCGCATATGCCGCCGTTTGGGTCGCCGTTGCCGCCGTTAACGACACATCCGCCCGATCTTCCGCGGAAAATAAAATTGCCGGGGCAAATTACTCCGACTTACGAAGCGAAAACTTTCACTCCGAAAGTGGCCGAGCAAGCGAGATTCGAGGTTCACGAAGGACAGATCGCGCCCGAGCGGCCGCCGGTTATCAAAACGGCGGCGGAAGCCTACGCGATCGCGAGTCAGCCGATCTCGAGACCGGAGCAAACTGAGACGAACATCACGGCACTGCTAAGATCGCCATCCGGGTTGCGCGACGCGATTATTTTACGCGAAATTTTTGGCCCGCCACGCAGCTTGCAACCGCTCGACCTGGTGACGGGCGCTTGAGGTTCGGTCTCAGCGGGGGACCGCTTGAGCTTCACTCGCATCTCCGTAGTTTCATTTCCCGCCGCCGGCGTGGCGGAACTGGCAGACGCGCTGGACTCAAAATCCAGTGATCGCAAGATCGTGTGGGTTCGAGCCCCTCCGCCGGCACGTCCGACCGAACCTGGTGGCAGGCTTGACCTTCGCGCCGAAGGAAATACTTTTATCGTATGTTTACCCTTACACGCACTGCTGTTGTTGTTTCCGCAGCGTTATTGTTTTTGGCGCCGAAAGTGTCTGCCGACGCAGTCGCCACGCTTGAGGGAATCGTTAAAGACGCGAATAGTCAGCCGCTGAAGGGGGCAGAAATTCGCATCCAGGGAAGCGACCAGAGCAAGATTGGGAAGGTCCACACGGACGCACGCGGTCATTATGCCTATCCCGGATTAGAGACAGGCGCTTACAGCGTCACTCTTCTGGTAGATGGCGTAGTCAAAGCGTCCATCCGGAATGTTAAGACAAAGCTTGGCGAAACAGAAAAATTAAACTTCGAATTGCAAAAGGGTACCGCGGCGAAACCTGTTACGAAGGGAAAGCATTATGTTTGGGTGCCGTCGATCACGGGCAGTCATATTGGCGCTTGGATCGAAGTAGACGACAACCAGAAGCAAATGCCGAGCGGGATGCAGGAACGCATCAGAAATCAGGGCAACCAACAGGCGAAGACATGGCAGGCTGGTGGGTCGGCGATGCCGAACCACATGTGATCTGTGATTCTGATAGCGACGACCACCGGATATTAAGTAGGATTTAACCGGCCAACAGTTGCGCGTTTTCGCATTCGCTGGTAGTCTGCGTGCCTTATGTCTATCAGGTCACTTCGGATCAGTTTTGTTGGATTAATCGTTTTTGCGGCGAGCGCGTGGGCTGCGCCTACCGCGCTTGAGGGGACTGTAAAGGACCCGGCCGGTCAGCCATTGAAAGGCGCCGATGTTCGTGTCGAAGCAAAAGGCGGCAGCAACTTTTCCAAAACCGTTAAAACCGACGTGAAAGGACAATACGTTTGCAACGTTCTGACGGCGGCCAAGTACAGAGTCACTCTCCTCGTCAACGGCGCAGTCAAGGCCTCGATCAACAATGCGACGACAAAATTAGGTGAATCAACGAAGCTGAATTTTGACTTGAAGGCAGGAACCGGAGCAAAAACAAAGGCGACACATATGGTCTATATGCCGTCGGAAACCGGGTCCAATCTCGGCGGCCGTTGGGTGGAAGTCGATGATACTACCGGCAAGGCCAGCACGGCGGGAGCGGATAACGTAATAAAAGGCGGCGCCGGAATGCTGAAAGGGATGCAGAGCAACAGCGGCGGCATGGGTAACTCCACTGGTGGCGGTCAATAACCGACCACGAAAAAATTTCAAACGCGCGATCGATTAGTTTCGGTCGCGCGTTTTTGTTTTAGGGGCGACTCGCGTAGTGACAATTACGGGATTCAACCCGAGATCATGTAGCCCTCTTCGCCATGCTCGTTGATGTCGAGTCCCTGTCGCTCGATCTCGGGCGCAATGCGCAAACCGATCATTGCCTTGACGACACCGCCGATAATCGCGGTTGCAACAATGGCGAGGATGATCGTGATCCCGATCGCCTTTAGCTGTTCGAACCAGAGCACGTGGCCGACAATTTTCGCCAAACCATTTTGCGCAGCTACATTTGCTGAAAGATTTGGATTCACCCGCGCGGTCGCGAACACGCCGGTAAGAAATGCGCCGAGCGTTCCGCCAACTGCGTGGACGCCGAACGTATCAAGCGCATCATCGTAATGAAACCACGATTTCAATTTCGTGCAGGCAAAAAACGGAACGACGCCGGCGGCGACACCGATAATAACCGCGCCGGTTGCATCGACGAATCCGCATGCGGGTGTAATCACAACTAATCCGCCGACGGCGCCGGAACAGAATCCGAGCACGCTCGGTTTTCCGCGCAAAGTGTATTCCAGCATCCCCCAGGTGAATGACCCGACGGCAGTGGCAAGCGTCGTGGTCATGAATGCGTTCGCGGCAATGCCGTCCGCTCCGAGTGCACTGCCGGCGTTAAATCCGTACCAACCGACCCACAACATTCCAGCGCCGATCATGCAAAGCACCATGCTATGAGGTGCGAGGATTTCTTTTCGAAACCCGAGACGCGGCCCGAGCAGAAGACAGAGGACAAGTGCGGACCAGCCGGATGACATGTGCACCACGGTGCCGCCGGCGAAATCAATCGCCGTGATTTTCGCATTCGGATTCCAGACGCCATTCATAAATCCGTCAATGCCCCAGACCATGTGGGCGAGCGGAAAATAAACGGCGAACATCCAAACCGCGACGAAGACAAGAACGGCTGCGTATCTCATTCGCTCCGCCACCGCGCCGATAATCAAGGCCGGCGTAATGATCGCGAACATGAGTTGATACATCGCGAAAATATTGTGCGAGACCCAAAAAGAATAAGCGCCATTCGGCTGCGCATCGACGCCGCGCAAGAAAGCGAATTTCAGTCCGCCAAAAAATGGCGAGCCGCGAGAAAAAACAAGCGAGTAACCAACCGCCCACCAAAGAATCGCCACCAGCCCGGCGATGCCGAGACACTGCGCGAGGATCGACAATACATTTTTCGCGCGAACAAGACCGCCGTAAAAAAGCGCAAGGCCGGGCAGAGTCATGAAAAGCACCAGCGCCGCCGCAGTCATCATCCAGGCATTATGACCGGGCCCGGCGCCGGAAACGTTCGAAGCAACTTGCGCATTCGCGGCATCGGCGCCGCGGGCGGCGTTGTTCATGTAAGCTTCGAGATCAGCAACGCGCTGCTCGAGCGAAGGCGTTGCCGATGGTGAAACCCGAGCCGGACTGGCATTTGTCGATGTTTGCGCGGAGGAGATTCCGGCGAAAGCTAGCAGCGCCACGAAAATAAAAACGCGAATGAACATGTCGATCTTGCCCTGCAGCGTTATTAGAGCGCGCGGATTCGCGTCGGCAAGGAAAACTCCGCCGAGCGCCATTGGAGTTTCTGCTTTAATCTCGGTACTGGAATTATTAATCTACTACCGTGAGTAACGAAGCGCCCGGCAACGGGCTGGACGTGACGTTCCGTGAGTTTGCTGCCGGTCAAAAACTTTTTAACCGCTACACGTTAATCAAGGCGCTGGGCCGCGGCGGAATGGCAGTGGTGTGGCTGGCGCGCGATGACGAGCTCGAACGCGATGTCGCGCTCAAGTTCCTGCCGGACCTGATCATTCACGATCGGGCGGTGCTGAGCGACCTCAAACGCGAGACCAGGCGCAGCCTCGAACTGACGCACAAGAATATCGTACGTATTTACGACTTCGCGCATGACGACGTGTCGGGCTGCATCTCAATGGAATATGTCGATGGATCAACCAAAATTCGCCGACGTTCTGCACGTTGATGATCGCGTGCCGGCGTGACACTTTAGTTGAATCGATGACGATGCTGTTCTTCGGCGACCTGCCTATGGAGCAATCGCCAAGTATCGGAAACTTTTCTCCGGAAGTTTCCAGCCAGGCTCCTTGCTTGCCATCTGATTGAACCCGAGTCGGCTGGTCTTTGGGGGTCTCATGCTCGTCCACCATTGCTGCACGTTATAAAACGAATTAACGAAAATCGACAAGGAAACTATGCCGACGGGTGATCACTTTTTCCTTTATTTCTTTACTTTGAATGGTTAGGCTCACGAGCGTGAAAGTAGAAGCTGGCGGCGCCCCGCTAGACGCAACGCTGCGAGATTTTGTCGCCGAACAAAAGCTATTTAACCGCTACACGCTAAAACAGATCTTGGGGCGCGGCGGCATGGGTGTGGTCTGGCTGGCGCGGGATGATGTCCTTGAGCGTGACGTCGCGCTCAAATTTCTACCCGAATTAGTAATTTCCGATCGCGGCATGCTTAACGATCTGAAGCGCGAAGCAAACCGCAGCCTCGAGCTCACCCATAAGAACATCGTGCGGATTTATGACTTCGTGCACGACGAAACTTCAGCCTGCATATCCATGGAGTATATCGATGGCGATACTCTATCGGGCATACGTGTTGACCGGCCCAGCAAGATTTTTGAGTGCTGGGAACTTGGCAATTGGACAAAACAGCTCTGCGAGGCGCTCGATTACGCCCACAATCATGCGCAGGTCGTTCACCGGGATCTCAAGCCGTCCAATCTAATGGTAAATCAACGCGGCGATCTCAAAGTGGCCGACTTTGGCATCGCCCGGAGCTTGACCGACTCGGTCAGCATGATGACGATGAACCGCCACACGAGCGGCACACTCGTTTACATGAGTCCACAGCAGCTCGACGGCGGGCGGGGCACCCCTCTCGACGACGTCTATTCGTTCGGCGCCACCTTTTACGAGCTTCTCACGGGCAAGCCACCGTTTTATTCCGGAAACATAGACCGGCAAATTCACGAACAAGTTCCGCCGCCGATGAAGAACCGGCGTGAGGAACTCGACATCGTGGACGGGGAGCCAATCGACCCGGAATGGGAGGAAGTCGTGGCGGCCTGTTTGCAAAAGGATCCCGCTCTCCGTCCCCAGTCCGCGCTCGAAATCATTGAGTTCCTAGCAGCTCCAACTCCCAAGACCTCTCGCAAAATGAGCGGTTGGCTTGCATTTCCATCGCGCAAGACGGATCAAAAACCCGCGCCGGTGCCAGCTCCGCCGCCGACCAAGACTCGTGCCAAAACCGAGGTTCGCCCGAAACCGGTGCGCGAGAAGAGATTTCGGCCCGCCGTCGCTCGAACAATCGCCGCTGGCGAGGAAAAACTTCGCGGCGCTGCGCTTGGAGTAATTTCAGCCAGCACGGCAACAATCCGTGGTGCGGGCCGGGCATTGGCCGCAACGGCAACGGGAATTTTCCGGGCTGCTTCCACAGTCGCCGACGCGTGCGGAAATATTGTTCTCGCGCTCGGACGCGGATTTTTCATCCTAATTAAGGAAACAGTTCGCGGGGCAGCAATCGTTGTGATTCCGGCTGCGGCGGTCGCAGCTTGTATTTGGTATTTCGCGATTCGGCCGCCGCCCCCGAAACCGCAAGTCGTCCAACCATCGGTTGCCATGCAGCCGAGTCAGCCGCCCAAAATGCAACCCAGCGTGACGCCGGCGGAATCGCGTGTAGCCGCGATCGCACCGGCACCTCAGCCCGCGACCGAAACGACGCCAGAGAGTAGCCAACCGCCGATCCAGCAACGCCAGGCCGTGCCCGTAAACGATTTCGGAGGAAGCTAAAGTTATGAAACGCATAGTTCGATACACACTTTTCATTGCTCTAATCACAGCTGCTCCGAATTGGGTTTCCGCACAGGCCTCGGACATTGTTGGGGGCATAGCGGGCGCACTACTCAACGCCGCGGCCAATGCTTCGCGAAATACAGCCACTCCGGTTCCTGCCCAGCCGGCGAAGCAATCTCCGCGGCCGGTGCGCCGTCAGACTCCTTCATCCGCCCAAGTGGCCAAGCCCAGGCCTAAGAAGCCCCGACCTTCGGAAACAGCCGCACCATCCGATATTGATGCTAATCCAGCGCGACCATTCGAGGGAACGTGGCTGGCCACGCGGTCGAAGGTCAGTCCGGAAGGCGAGCAGGTCAGCCAAATATTTACAATCGTCATCAGGAATGAAAAGGCCACCAAAACGCTCGACGCGACAAACACCTCCCCGCCTGACAAGCCGCTTTACGAATCAACCCACGAGTTGCATAGAAAATGGACCTACAGCTCCACAGATTTTGGCGCTCAAGGATCCAGCCTCACGGTTCAATGGTCGGCAGGGCAGCTTTCCGATTGGACGCCAGGAATTCCAAGCGACGTGGTGCAAAATTACGGCAACCCCAGTTCGGAAACGTCCGTTTACATCCTGAAAGGGGACGAGCTTACCAGAATCAACGATCCATTCGGCATTACTTATCGCCGCGTGAAGTAAACTAATCGCAAAGACTTGGAGGGGCACGCGCGCGCGTCTCCAATAACCACAGACCGATTCTTTTCCGTTCGCAAAAACTCCGCCGAGCGGTCTGGCCAAACTCGCCGCGGACGAGTTCGTCCCAATTGGCGAACCAGGTTAAGGCGCTCGGCGGAGTCTCTCTGTCTCAAATCCGGCTGTAGGGGAAGCAGTTTGCTTCCCACCAAAGGGACGCTAACAGCGTCCCCTACAGGAATAGAAATCTAGACTTATTCCATCGATTGGACTTCGTCGCCATTGTTGTCTTCTTCGTCGTCGTTCATATCGGCTGAGTCTTCTTCGTCGTCCGAGTCATTTGAGGAAGCGACGGCGGGCAGATCGTGTTGCTGCAATTTTTCGTAACGCTGACGCACTTGCGCCGGCACTTTATCGAGCTCTTCCTTGCTCTCGACGGGCCCGCTGAACAAAAGAAGTCCTTGCGGATCTTTCGCGGTTAGCACCTTCTTGTTGTCGATCTTCTCGACCCGGAGTTCACCTTTGTCGTCGGAGAAAACGATCTGCGCTTTGCCGATGTCGATCTTCGTTGTATTTAATCCGCCGTTCTCGCCGTTCTTAGTGATTTTAATCTGTCCAGAGGCACGCCGCGCCTCATCCCGTGCGTGCATCGCTTGCTCCCGCGCGCGCATGACTTCTTCACGCGCCTTAATCACGGCATCGTGAATCATTCCCCGTTTTTCGTCGCCAAGTTGCTGTTTCAAATCCTGCATCCGCTCGTTGAGCTCGCCCATTCCGAAATCGCCCATGTCCATGCCATTAAAATTGAAATTGGAATGCCGATGACGGCCCGGACCGAAGTCAGGACGTTGCGGCACTTCCTTCTTGATCAACTTCACGCCGACTTTTTCTTCCTTGCCTTTGCGCAAGAGCGTGAGCGTCACAGTTGTTCCTTCCGAATAACTGCGGACGAGTTTCGCCAGTTGGTCCGGCTCGGTCAGGATCTGGTCGTTCAACATCTTAATAATGTCGTTTTGCTGAACGCCGGCCGCGGCCGCCGGTCCGTCGGGTACGACGTAGTCAACGACGAGCCCGAAACCCTTGGCCAAACCGAGTTGCTCGCTGACGACATTTGGCACTTCGGAAGTTTCGACGCCGAGAAATGTTACCGGCACCTTCGGCATTTTTTCATGCCGATCCGGCGGCCCAGGTGGCATCGGGGGCGGTCCCGGCGGCGGTGGCGTTTGTGCAAATCCTGCCAGGGGCAGAAGTGCGATGGCTGCGATGATTGTGGTCAGTTTTGTTTTCATGGTTTTGTTTAGGTTAAGGGTCCGAGCTCGCCACGGGACGAGTCCGTCCGATCGGCGGACCGGATTGATGTTTTGCATTTCATTGGCCGGAAACTGGGATGAGCGAGACTTCCTCGCTCGGGTAGGAAACGTAGAGCGTTGCGCCCGTGTTTGCGTTACGCCATTGACAGGTCTCGCGCGTTCGCGATCGGAGGCGTCGTACCGGTTGATCGGAACCAGTCGCGTAATGCAATCCTTCATCGCGCGTGTGGTAAACCACTTGGGTGAGGCCAACCGGAACGAACTCGGCTGCGTTACTTGCCGATGGAACAATCGAGGATGGCGCCCGCGACGCGATCGCCGGCGTTTTCTTGGCCGGATGATCGATACCGAAGCGTGCGAAGAGCAAAAGAACCGTCGCTGTGGCCAGGCTAACGCCTAGCGACAGCCAGTTGATCCGCAGACGGCGCGCGCGCGAAAGGACTCCCGCCGCAGTTGTCGATGTTGGTTCGGCCAAAGCGCGTTCGATTCGTACCGCCAAATCTTCCGACGGCGGGAGCGGCCGCAGCTTTTTCAGCTGGTTTTCGAGTTCGGAAAAATCGTTCATGACGAAAGAAAATTCTTTTTCAGTGCGCCTAGTGCGTAGCGATAGCGGGACGCCGCCGTGTTTTGAGAGATGCCAAGTGCGCTACCAATCTCAGAAAAGGTGAGCTCGTTCCAAATTTTCATGACCAGCACCTCGCGTTGCTCATCTGGCAAATGGTCGACTGCTGCAGCCAGGGCTTGTTGAAATTCATCTTCCATTGCGAATTTCGGCTTAATGGATTGTTCCGTTTCAGCCATGGCATCGGACTCGCGCCGGGCCCGGCGGCTGTCGCGGCGAATGAAATCAAGCGCGATGGAGCGAACAGTCGCGTAGAGCAGGGCGCGGTTGTCGATGTTATGATTGCGCCGCCAGAACCGGACGAAAGCTTCCTGGACAACATCTTCGGCGTCGGCGGGCGAACGCACCCAATTTCGCGCGAAAAGGACCAAACCGGGCCCGAGCTGGGAAAAACAAACCTTCCAATCTTCATGAGTGACGACATTCTCCATGACCTCTTCACGGTCTTTATAATCAAGACGCCGCCAACTCATGATTTTGTCTAAATCGCCCAAGTTTTTCAGTTCTGTCCGACTGGCCGGTTTTTCCTTGCTTTGAATAGGCAAGATTGAGACAACCGCCGTATGAATTGGTTAGCAATTATTTGCGCGGCGGCAGCTTACTGGGTTCTCGGTGCGGTGTGGTACATGGGGTTGTTCGGGAAAATTTGGGCGGCAGGCATCGAGCAACATGGGGTGAAGCTCCAAAGGACCGGCATGGCAGCAAAGATGATCGGCAATTTCATCGGAAATCTCGTCGCCGCCCTGGTCATGGCCCGACTCGTTGCCAGAATCGGCCCTCCCGATTTGATGCATGGCCTGAAACTCGGCGCCGGCGCTGGGCTCGGCTTTTCGGCCACGGCGCTGACGATCCAGTACTTATGGGAATCGAAGCCGAATAAGGTCTGGTTAATCGACGTTAGTTACCATGTCTTCGGATGCGCCCTGCTTGGCGCGATCCTTTCGGTGTGGCAGTAATCGCCAAACAACATCGACATCTGTTATTTCGACTTCGCTGCAGGCAGCGACCGCAGGATCAGATTGCCTAACCAATCCGGGTTTGCCACGCCGTCGCGATAAGCCTGCAACGATTCGACCGACGAATTGACGCGCAAGTTGCTGTAAGATTGGTCGAGGTTTTGCCAACGCTCGTGCCAGTAAACGGCCGCTTTGATCCGGGGATAGCGCGCACGAAAAAGCTCCAATCCCTGCTTGATCCACTCCGGCTTACGAATACCCGGTTCGTTAACAGCATACGGAAATTCGCCGGTCGCCCATTCGGCGATCATGATCGGCTTGTTCGGATCGAGGCCGCACATTTCCTGATATGGCCAATCCACGAGCGAAGCAATATCGGGATTGGGCTCGTCCTTGAATTGCTGGCCGTAAACGCTCAGGCCGAACCAATCCACGTAATCCGGGCCCGGATAATAAGCCGGCGCAAAATTCCAGGTATCGAGCGGATAGGAATAGTTGTTCGCGTGAAACATCCATTTGATGTTGTTCGCGCCCCGCGCGCGGACGCGGTCGACGACGTGGCGATAAGCGCGCTTAAAATTCTCGGGGCCTTTCCAGTTGTTGGCGGCATCATCCCAATCTTCGCCGCCGTAATAACTTCCCGACCACGGAAACCAATCCCCGTTCATCTCCACGCCGAACGCGACGATCATCGGATGTCCGAACTCGCGCGCCCCATCTCCCCACTTGTCGATGTAGGCGTCCCATTTGCCGTTGATGATGTCGATGATGTTGAACTTATCCGGCCCGCGATTTTGCGTGTACGGTTTGTCCCAAGGCGACCAGAAGACGAGCGGTAATGAACCATGGCGCCAGAGGACGTTCAGGTTCGCGGTCGGGAAAGTTTGCTCACCCCAATAACTCGATGACGCGATGATCGCCTGATGTTTGCCGACCATCTGCTCGAAGTCCTCGATCGTCTCGAGTGTGACGTCGTCTTCCGCATCGCCAAAATCCATAAACGCGCCGGTGTAAGCGCCGCGTTCGGGAATGACGACCTCGACCGGGCCGTTTGGATCGACATGTCGTTGCGCGGCCGGCTTTTTGCAGCTCGTGCAAGCGCAAATGATTACGGCTATCAAACATGCGCCCGTAACCGGACGTCTTCGAACCTCAAACATCGAGCATCAAATTTCGCCGACGCGCACCGGCACGCTGGCGGTGCGCTCCAGCTTGCCCCAGCTGACCCATGCGCCTTTGATCGCGCACAGAATTCCTTTCCAGATGCAATAACTAAGCATCGGACGATAAATCAACCGCATCGGCAAAATGCGCCAGGCGCGAATAACCGGTTCGCGCTCCAGGATGCAGGCGAGCGTGGCGAGAATAACGTCCATCGACAAAAAGATGATGACGAATGGCAACAAGGCGTGCCATGCACCGAACAGCAACGACGCGAGCAAAAACAAATCGACGATTGGAGTGATGGCGACGAGGATGATCTGGAAAAACCAGACACTCGGCAAACTGAACCAGCCGAGCGCGCGATAGTTCCAGTTAAAGACCATGTCGCGATGTTTCCAGAGACATTGCAACGTGCCGTAAGCCCACCGAAACCGTTGCCGCGCAAGTGTGCGCACACTTTCCGGCGCTTCCGTCCAGCCGATCGCTTGGGGGACATACACGATTCGTTGTCGATCTTTGTGCAGCATCAGCGTGAGATCGGTGTCTTCCGCCAATGTTTCCAAGCTCAAGCCGCCCACGCGGTCGATCGCGCTCTTGCGGATCGCGCTGATGGCGCCCGGCACGACCGTGACGCAATTCCAACGCGTGTAGGCGCGGCGATCAAGATTGAACCCACAGGTGTACTCGAGAGACTGACAACGCGCGATGAATGTCCGCAAATTTCCGACCTTCGCGTGACCGGAAACCGCGCCGATGCCAGCGTCAGCGAACGGTTCGAGCAACGACGAAAGCGTGTCGCGTTGAAAATGGGTGTCCGCGTCGACGAAAACGACGATGCCATGGCGAACACTGGACAAGGCGCGCTGCAACGCGCGCGCTTTCCCGCGGTTCTCCTGTTGCAACAAACGAACGCGAGGATCGGCATCCGCCATGCGCTCAACCTCCGCCGCAGTTGCATCGCTCGAGCCGTCATCGACAACGATAATTTCGACTTCGCCCTTGTAATCAGTAGCCAGCAGCGAACGCATAGTGCCGGCGATGACTTTCTCTTCGTTGTAAGCTGCCATGACCACGCTCACCGGCTCTGCGAAATCCGTTTTCGGCAATCGCCGAAACCGATAGGCCAGCCAGATCACGACCAGCGTGCGCGCAACCACCAGCATTGTGGCCACGATCATGAAAGCCCAAAGGAATTCTTCAATCGCATGATAAATCCGGAATCCAGTGCTGCTAACGATTCGAGCAATCGACTGATTGTTCGCGACCAGCGGCGGCATGATCGCATCGCGGGTTGTCCCAAGCAGCGTGCTCAACGATACGATTTTGTCGCCGCGCGTGTGCAACCAGTCGAGAATCCGCGGCAAAGCCTGAACGGTCTGCGAACGGTCGCCTCCAGCGTCATGCAACAAGATGATGCTGCCATCGCGCCGCTGTTGTTTGATTCGCTGCACGATAACGTCCACGCCCGGTTTCGCCCAATCCTGGGGATCGATGTTTTCCAGGACGACGAGATAATCGAGGTCTTGCGCAATTTGCAATGGCGTCAATTCGCTCAGTTGCGACGGTTGCGTGTCGGCTGCGTAGGGCGGGCGAAACAACGTAGTCGCGCGGCCGGTGATCGTCTCGATTAAGAGCTGCGTTGCATTGAGCTCGAGGCGGACGTGCTCGGGCCAGCAAAGAGATAGGTTCGGATGATAATAAGTGTGATTGCCGATCTCGTGGCCTTCATCGACAATCCGCCTAACGAGTCCGGGATATCGCTCAGCGTTCGCGCCTACGACGAAGAACGCGGCTTTCACATTTGCCGCTTTCAAAATGTCCAAGATTTTCGGGGTCCATTGCGGATCCGGTCCGTCATCAAACGTGAGCGCGACTTGGTGCTCACCTCCCGCGCCTTGATGATACAACGTCGGAAACGCCGGGAACTTCGTGTACTTTGCGGTGAGATAACCTTCTGAGTCGACCGCCAGTTTTCGCATCCCGTCGGAACGAGTTTCGTCAACCGTGACGATTTCTCCCTCGCCCACGTCTGCAATTGTGTCCGTGCCTTTGAGCAGTTCGAGCAACTCGCGGGTTTGATCGTCGATCTTGAAGTCGCGTGGCACGCTCAGCCCATCCCAGATCGCCGTGTCTTCCGTCCCGAGACGATAAATCGCGAACCCGCCGGCCTTTTGATCGCGCACTTCGCGCAGTTGATTCAGAAACGTGACCGCGTCGAGAAACCAGACTGCGTGCTCCTTGTCGCCGTCTTCAAAATAAAAATACGGATTGTAACTGGGCCCGATCACTTCCGCGGTTTCGGTTTCCGCGTCGTTCGCGCGCGTCATCGCTTCCGCGAAACTAATCAACTCCGCCTTCTTGCCGCCGATCGTCCAATCGTACCCGTAGCTGCCAAGCGCAATGATCCATTGCTTTTTGTCGCTATCTTCGAGCAGCACATGCAGCCACCCCTCAAACCACGAACGCGACCCGAGTGGACCTGCCGGATCGATATCGGAAGTCTCATCGAAGAGCAACGCGACAAAGCGATCCACGTTGTCCGACAGTTCCTCGAAGTCGATGTAATCAAGGTCCTGGCCCGGTTGCACGCAGAGCCAAAATTCCTTGTCGTCGTTGTGTAGCGCGTCGGCAAATCTGTCGATGAACGCAGCGATCTCTTTTTTGTAAACGGGATCGATTTGCTCCCAATCGACCACCACGCCGGCGGCCTTGGCATCGCGTAAAGCGGCGAGCACTTTCCCGATGAAGCGATCTTGTCGGTCGGCCGGACCGTGGGCGAGGTTTTCGATCGCTTCCGGTTGCCAGGCGTCGCCCACCAGATTGGTGAGCAGCGGCATCACCGCGATTCCTTTGCTCGCCGCCAGTTTCGGAATGCGAATGTCCGGGTCGACTTGCAAATCGCCGAGGCCGTTCACGACCGTCATCCATTCAGGACAAACATGCGTGATCTGGGCGGCGTGTTCCTCGAGTGACAAGTAACTGTAGGGATCGCCGTTCGTATAAAATGCGAGCCGCACTTCGTTGGGCGGCGCTCTCCGGCGCGGCTTTGGCGCCGGTGTTGGAGCTGTGCCAGCCAGTTTTTTCGCAGCCTGCCGGGCTGCGCCAAATTTTTGCCACAGCAGCGAACTCGGTGCGACTTGTCCGGCCGGATTCTGTTTTTGCAACGCCTTCAACTGGCCTTTCAACTGCCGCAATGAAAACGGCACTCGCATTTGGGGCGCGACGAAAAGCGTTTGCACAAACAACACCGTCCCGAGAAAAGAGAGCACGCCCAAAATGAGCAGAATCAGCCGCAACCGCGGCCAGCGCTTACCGCCCGGATCCGAGAAAATAAATGGGGTAAGGGTATTCGGAGGGATGTCCTGCATGAGGGCGGCTATTTTCGCTCGACTACGGGCATAATGAAAGCGATTCGTGGACGTTGAATGTCAATGAATCTTGATCCAGACCCACTGCCAACTGGACATCCCGGCATCGCCGCCCGTTTAAAAAAAGGGCCGACGATTCATCCGACTGCCTGGGTCGTTCCAGGCGCGACTGTGATCGGCGATGTCACGATTGATGAAGAATCGAGCGTTTGGTTCGGCGCTGTTTTGCGTGGCGACATCAATCGCATCGTCATCGGCCCGCGCTCGAATATTCAAGACAACGCCGTTGTACACATCGACACCGGTGACGAAACAATCATGGGCGAACTGGTTACGGTCGGACACAGCGCCGTCGTGCACGCATGCAAGATCGACGATGAAGTTCTCGTGGGCATGGGCGCGATCATTCTCGACGGCGTCGAAGTCGGCGCGCGCTCCATCATCGGCGCCAACGCGCTCGTCACGCTCGGAACAAAAATTCCACCCGGCTCGCTCGTCCTCGGTTCGCCCGCAAAAATCAGACGACAACTAACTCTCGACGAACAAAAAGACATCCCGCGCTGGGCCTGGAGCTACGTCGAAAGCGCAACGCATTACCGCGAATTCTATGAAGCTAAATTGTAGGGCGGCTGTGCCAGCCACCGTTTATTAATTTCGGCGTTTCACAGAAACGCCCTACAAATTTCCAGCTAATTCGCGCGCTTTCTCCCGCAACAACTCCCACGCCTGCGGAATACTGCCTCCAAGTTCGTAAACGCCGTCGAAAATTTCACGCGCTTGTCGATCTTCGCTCGCGCGGCCGACGATTGCGTAAACACGCTTGCCGAGTTTCCGCGCGAGGCCGGCCACTCCGGCAGGCGTTTTTCCCTCGAGTGTTTGTCGATCCAAGCTCCCCTCGCCCGTTATGACAAGATCGACATCTTTCATTTTCGATTCCAGACCGACTGCTTCGGCAACCACATCGAAGCCTGGTCGAATTTTCGCGCCACAAAAACTCATGAGACCAAATCCGAGTCCACCTGCGGCGCCCGCGCCCGGTTCGTCGCGATAGTCAAAACCAAATTCCTTCGCGACTACGTCCGCGAGCTTGGTTAGAGCGCGCTCCAGCGTGTCGATCCCGTCCGGTGTTGCCCCTTTTTGCGGACCGAAGACTCGGGTCGCCCCATTTTCGCCAAGCAACGAATTTCGCACATCGGCAGCGGCAATAATCTTAGCCAGCGACAAATCTTTCGGCCGTTCGATCCGTGTGAGCTCTAGCAATTCAGTTACCGCGCCGGTCAATTCTTTGTCGCCAGCAAAAAATCGAAATCCAAGCTTTCTCGTCATTCCGCACCCGCCATCATTCGTCGCGCTGCCGCCAAGGCCGATAATGATTTCGCGCGCACCACGCTGCGCCGAATCCAGAAGCATCTCACCGACGCCAAGCGTGCTCGCGCGAAGTGGATCGCGCTCATTTTCGGCGACTCGCCGCATGCCTGCCGCTTCGCTCATCTCCATCACCGCCAGTTTCTGATCGTCAATGAACGCGTAGCGCGCTTCGATTTCGCGACCGAGCGGATCGTGCGCTTTGCATTTCATCCACGAACCGCCAAGCGCGCTGCAAATTACTTCCGCCGTCCCCTCACCGCCGTCCGCCATCGGTACGATGTCGATCTTAGAATCGCGCAAAACTTCTCGGAGGCCGATCGCGATATTCTCCGCGACCTCACCCGCGCTCAGCGACCCTTTGAATTTATCCGGCGCGATTAAGATTTTCATTAGGTAGGGACGTACCTCCGGGGCGTCCGTCGAATTCTTATGCAATTAGTCGGACGTTTCGGAGAAACGTCCCTACCGGTCATCCTCTCAATTTCTTTTCCAAAATTTCCCCGGCCAGCTGCGGATTGGCTTTGCCCTTCGATAACTTCATCACCTGGCCCTTGAGAAAGTTGAGAGACGCCGCATTGCCCGCCTTAAAGTCCGCCGCCGGTTTTGGATTCACCGCGATGACTTCGTCGCAAAATTTTTCGATCGCTGTCGTGTCGCTCAGTTGTTCGATGCCTTTTTCCTTCACAATCGCGGCCGCGCTTTTGCCGGTGGCAAACATTTCCGCGAAAACTTCCTTGCCCTGTTTGCCGCTGATTTTTCCGCTCTCGATCAAATTGACCAGCTCATCGAGCGCTTCTGGCGGAATCGGGCAATCGCCGATCGTCTTGCCAGCGCTGCTCAGCGCGCTCTGCAAATCGTTGAGAATCCAGTTCGCGACGTTCTTCGGTTTCTTCGCT
>DASYVQ010000151.1:0-26461 GCA_035936875.1 Chthoniobacterales bacterium | reverse complement strand
TGCGACTGAGTAATTTCGGATTACCGCTCTTGCCGGAAACATATACCGCACGACTGGTTGTTGATGGAGTATTACTTGGTTTGTTCGGGACATTGTGGTGGCTCTTTGTTGTGCAAATCGTCTGGCGTGGATTTGCGTCTCTATGGTTGGATGTGCGCCAATGGCGTTGGCATAACGGTGAGAAATAACAACACACCACTTTGCGTTTAAAAGATTGGCCGTTTGCAGAGCAGCCTTTATAAACAGAGATAGGACGTGAAGAGGACCTTTATGAAACAACATCTCGATAACATCGACAATGACATCGCGGAGAAGCATCTCTTGAAACATCCGTTTTATCTCGCGTGGACGCGCGGGGAGCTGAGCACGGAAGCGCTGACCGATTATGCGAAGCAGTATTATCACCACGTTGCGGCGTTCCCGACTTATCTCTCGGCTGTGCACGCGAAGTGCGACGATCAACTGACCCGGAAACAACTGCTATCTAATTTGATCGACGAAGAAGCCGGCTCGCCGAATCATCCGGAACTTTGGCTAGAATTCGCCGAAGGCCTCGGCGTCGAAGATGTCGATGTACGGAGCACGGAAAAACAACCGGAGACGAAAAATCTGGTCGACACCTTCCGATCAGTCTGCGGCGGGAGATCGACGGCGGAAGGTTTGGCCGCGCTCTACGCTTACGAGAGCCAGATTCCGGCGATTTGTGAATCGAAGATCGATGGATTGAAGAAGCATTACGGCTTCGCCGATCCGAAACATTACGAATATTTCAGCGTCCACATCGAAGCCGACCGCGAACATTCCTCGGCCGAGCGCAAAATGCTCAGCGCGTACATCGACAATCAGAACATCGACAACGTGCGCGCGTCGGTCCGCCGCGTTCTCGACGCGCTTTGGGAAATGCTCTCCGGCGTTTGCCGAAGACACGCCATCGCGTGCTAAGATTTGGAGGGACGACCTCCGTGCCGTCCCATTTATATTTGGGACGGGACAGATCCCGTCCCTCCATCAGACGATCATCTCGGCGTGATGCCTTCGGCGAGATCGACATGAAAATTTTGTTTCATTTTCGCTTTACCGAAAGTTAGCTCCGCCGTGTAATCGCCTGCCGGCAATAATTTTTTCGGGTCGTCGCCGCCGTACTCAACGCTTACGTCTTTGGTCGGACGCAGGTCCCAATTCAATCGGGTGAAACCAGGCGCGCCGGGAGTCTTCAAGGTCGCGACCGGTTGGCCGGTCGATTTCGCAACTGCGACTTTGATTTCGTCTCCCGTGAATTCCTTCACCCAGACGGTGAAGAGCGCACCTTCGGCAGGGTTTTGCCCGCGATAAATGCCTTTGCCGTTCTCATCCGCAAATCCCGGCTGGAGATAAGCGCCGGTCACCGACCGCACGCTAAATAAATGCGCCGGTTTCGCTGCAATCTCCGGTGTGAATTCGCGGAACGGCACGGTGTCGTCGAGCACAGCGATGCTGCGCCCGTGTGTTCCGATGGCAAGATCGGACGTGCGTGGATGAATCTGAATATCGTCAACACGCACCGAAGGAACATCGCCGATGCGCACCCAGTGCGTGCCTTGATCGAACGACGCGAACAATCCGAAGTGCGTGCCCGCGTAGAGCAATTTCGGATTCACCGGATCTTCGCGCACAACTTCCACCGGATCGTTCGCCGGTAGATCGCCCACGACCGATTGCCAGGTCTTGCCCAGATCGGCAGTGCGCAAAATAATCGGGCGATCGTCGCCGGCACGGTAAGAATTCGCCACGACATAGGCGGCGTTAGCATCCTGCGAACTCGGCTCGATCCGGACGACCCACGCGCCACGCGCCGGTTCCGGCAAATTGTTCGTCAGCTCGGTCCACTTGCCGCCATCATTTTCGGTTATCCAAAGTCGGCCGTCGTCCGTTCCGGCCCACAACAAACCGGCGCGTTTCGGCGATTCGGCCAGCGAAAACACCACGCCGTAATTTTCCGCGCCGCTTCCGGTCGCATTGGTTTTTGTCGGATCGTTGTGCGTCAGATCCGGGCTGATAACCGCATATTTTTCAGCGCGATCGGTCAGCCGAAAGACGCAATTGCCACCAAGATAAATCACTCCCGGTTTGTGATGACTCATGATCAGCGGCGAATTCCAATGAAACCGGTATCTCGGCGCGCCTTCGGGCGGTTCCGGGCGTAATCGGCGCAGCTCGCCATTCCGCAAATTGATCCGATGCACTTCGCCGCCCTGACTCTCGGCGTAAAACGTGTCGCGGTCGGCCGGATCGAACAAAACATAAAAACCGTCGCCGCCGGCGAGCGCGATCCAATCAGAGTTACGAATTCCTTCCTTGCTCGGCACGCCGCTCGGCCCGACCCAGTTCTCGTTGTCCTGAAGTCCGCCCGCGATGCGGAAGTACGGTTTGGAATCGTCCAGTGTAATCCGATAAAATTCTCCCGATGGAATTTTATTTAGATGATCCCAGCCTTTCCCGGCGGCGAAGCTTTGATAAACGCCGCCATCGGTGCCCAGCAACAAACGCTGACAAACCGGCGGCTTGGGCGGTTTGTTTTTGTCTTCCGATTTTGGCGGTTTGGGTGCCGGAGCCGTTCCTGGTTGAATAACAAACGCGTGGCAATCGGGATGAATTTTTTCCGTCAGATCTTCCCGGAAGTTCTTCCCGGCGTCATCGGATACCAGCAACGCGAAACCGAGCAAATAAACGCGCTGATCGTTCGCCGGATCGATCCGGATCTGACTGAAATAAAATGGGCGCGGGTCCATCGCACTCGCGCGCGTCCACTTTTCGCCGCCATCCTCGGACCGAAAAACGCCGCCGCTTTTGCTGCGCAGGTCGGTAATCTGGCCGGAACCGCCTTCATAACTCTGGACTACCGCCATAACGACTTTCGGGTTGGTCGCGCTAATCGCGAGACCAATGCGGCCGGTTTGCGAGGGCAGACCGCCACTGAGTTTTTTCCAACTCGTGCCGCCATTCGTGCTTTTGAAAATGCCGCCCACGTCTTCGCCACCGGTCACGCCCGGGCCGGACAAAAAACTCCACGGCGTCCGTTGTCGCGCATACAGCGCCGCGTAAAGAACCTCCGGATTGGCTGGATCGGTAATCACGTCGCCGCAGCCGGTGCGGGCATTATGCGGTGCCGACGCCTGCAAAATTAGTTTCCAGGTTTTGCCCGCGTCGGTTGTCTTGTAGAGGCCGCGTTCGCCGCCGTCGGCCCACAAATGGCCCACCGCAGCCACATAAGCGACTTCCGGTTTTTTTGGGTCGACCACGATGCGCGCAATCGCGTGACTCTCTTTCAATCCGATGTTCTGCCAATTCTCGCCGCCGTCAGTTGTCCGATAAACGCCGTTGCCCCAACCGGAAGAATTACGATCGTTCGCTTCGCCCGTTCCCACCCAAATGACATCGGAATCCGACGGCGCGATCGCGATGGCGCCGATCGACAGCACCGGTTGCTTGTCGAAAATTGGGTCGAACGAGACGCCGTTGTCGCCTGTTTTAAAAACGCCGCCATGCGCGAGGCCGACGAAGAACACAAAAGGATTCCGCGGATCGAGCGCGATGTCGGAAACGCGACCGCCCATCACCGCCGGGCCGATGGCGCGCGCCTTCAAGTTTTTAAAAAGGACGTCGCTGAGCTGCGGCGTGCCGGAGGATGGGACCGGGGTTACGGACGCCGACAACGGTGGCGTCGTGCTGGCCGGAGACGCGCTTGCAGAAGCGCCACTAACTGGTCCAGCGGGCGGCGGAGTTTCTTCCTGTGCTGAAACATAATTTGCCGTGGCGAGGACAACGCAGAGAAAAAAAGATCGAGCGGTCATAGGAGTGAGAATGTTTATCATGAAGATTTCCGCGTTATAGGGCAAGCGCGCTTGCCTCATCCAAACTGGCGGCGGGTACTACCCTACAATTTCAGCTTCTTTGCGGCGAATTAATCCTGCGTATTGTCTAGCGGTTATGCAGCAGCAAGTTTTGGCGGGAAAAACCGGCGTAGTCTTTGGCGTGGCGAACAAGCGCAGCATCGCCTGGGCGATTGCGAAGGCGTGGGCCGCGGCCGGCGCGCGATTGATTTTTAATTATCAAGGCGAGCGGCTGAAAGAAAATATCGAGGAGCTCGTCGGCGAGTTTGGAGAAAAAACACCGTTTTTTCCCTGCGACGTTTCCAGTGATGACGAGATCAAAACTTTTTTCGAAAAGGTGAAAGGCGAAACCGAACATGTCGATCTTATGCTGCATTCGCTCGCGTTCGCGCCCAAGGAATCGCTGGAAGGAGATTTTGTGAGCACGACGCGCGAAGCATTCCGGGTCGCGCACGACATTAGCGCTTACTCACTGGTGGCGCTCGCGCGCGAAGTCGCGCCGATGATGACGAACGGCGGAAGCATCGTGGCGATGACTTATTACGGCTCGGAGAAAGTCGTGCCGCACTACAACGTGATGGGCGTGGCCAAGGCGAGTCTCGAAGCGAGCACGCGTTACCTTGCCTACGATCTCGGCCCGAAGAAAATTCGTGTGAATTGCATTTCGGCTGGCCCAGTGCAAACGCTGGCCGCGCGCGGGATCAGCGGCTTCACTCAAATGTTGAAACATTATCAGGAACGCGCGCCGTTGAAACGCAGTTGCGACCCGGCCGAGCTGGGCGAGACCGGCGTGTTTCTGGCAAGCGATGGCGCGGCTGCGATCACCGGACAAGTGATTTACGTCGACGGCGGCTATCAAATCATGGGGATGTAATGATGATTGCGCGAATTTGGCACGGTTGGACCACGCGGGAGAACGCTGAAAAGTACGAGAAACTGTTGCGCGGAGAAATTCTGCTCGAGATCGCGCGCCGTAATATGCCTGGCTACAAAGGCGCGGAGTTGTTCATCCGCGACGCGGGTGATGAAGTGGAATTCATCACGTTGCTGCGTTTTGAAACGTTGGATGCGGTCAAGTTATTTGCCGGTGAAGATTATGAAATGCCGGTGATTCCTCCCGATGCGCGACGGTTGCTGACGCATTTCAGTGAACGATCGAGGCACTACAAAATCGTTCCGTTAAACTAATCCGCGGATGCAACTTGCGGACGAATTGCGAAAACTGCTCGGGGCCGAAGCAGTGGCCAGCGATGCCGAGACGCTCGCCGCGCATAGCGGGGACAAATGGTTCGCCGCCGAAACTCCGGAGGTTGTGGTTTTTGCAAGATCGACAGCTGACGTCTCGAAGCTGCTAACGTTCGCGTCGCAGAGAAAAACTCCAGTCACAGCGCGCGGCGCCGGGTACGGATACGTCGGCGGTTGCGTTCCAGTGCGAAAGGGGATCGCGCTTTCGCTCATGCGAATGAACCGCATTAAGGAAATTAGTTTCGCGGACGCTGTCGCAATCGTGGAACCGGGGGTAATCACAGCCGATCTGAAAGCGGCGGCGCGGACGCAAAAGTTATTTTACCCACCGGACCCTGCGAGCATGAAGGATTGCAGCATTGGCGGGAATGTCGCGACCAATGCGGGCGGGCCGCGCTGTTTGAAGTACGGCGTGACGCGCAATTACGTGATTGGTCTCGAAGTCGTGCTTGCCAATGGTGAAGTGCTGCGGACCGGCGGACGCGTCCATAAAAATAAAACGGGATTCGACCTGATCGGGTTATTTGTCGGTTCGGAAGGAATGTTGGGCGTTGTCACCGAAGTCACGTTGCGCCTGCTCCCACTGCCACCCGCGCGCGCGACACTGTCGGCTGCGTTTGGAACGATGGCGCAAGCGGCGGCGGCGGTGCAGGAAATTTTTACGGCCGGATTTTTACCGTCGTCGCTTGAGATAGCGGACAGTTTTACGCTGGAAGCGGCGAGAAAAGATCTCGGCAAGATGATCGTCCCCGAGGGCAGCGCACATCTCCTTATCGACCTTGATGGGCAGGAGGAGAGCGTGCGCAGTGAAGCGGCCGCGATTCGCGAACTGTTGGCCGCGAAAAAACCAAGCGCCTTGGAAATGGCGGCGGGCGAAGCCGATTGCGAGAAGTTGTGGGCCCTGCGCCGTGAGTTCAGCAATTCGTTGCGTGCAACCGGCCTGACGAAATTAAATCAGGACGTGGTCGTGCCGCGCAGCCGCATTGTCGATCTTGTCGAGTTCGCCGAACGACTTCAGGCGAAACATGGATTTCCGATCGCGTGTTTCGGGCACGCCGGCGACGGCAACATTCACGTCAACATTATGGCAGATCGTTTCAATCGGGACACAGCAGTGCGCGACAAAGTGGATCGCGCGCTGGACGATCTTTTCGCGCAAGTACTGGAGTGGGGCGGTGTGATTACCGGCGAACACGGGATTGGTCTGGCCAAGAAACGCTGGTGGCCGGAGGCGACCAGCGAAGTTGTGCGCGAGCTGCATCGCAAACTCAAGCAGATTGTCGATCCACACGGGATTTTAAATCCGGGAAAATTTATTGATCCCGAAAACTTTCCGGGTTGACCGACGGAGATTTGCGTCGAAGTTTCTTTATTATCGAATTGAAATTCGTCTGAGCTACGCGCATCTGTGCGAGTTTATTCGAATTATTTAGTGAAGCACCGCGTCAAATATTTGCGGGCTTTGCGCTGCCAGCACCATGAAACCAGGAACATTTACCTACACAATTGCAGCTTTATTGTCGTCGATTTCGTCGCTTTTCGCGCATGGAACGGCGGAAAAGGCGGAGCCTGCCAAAGTAAAGCTGAGCAAAAAATCGGAGCGGTTATCGGAGGACGTTTTGCTCAACGTCGATTCAATCGCATTTGCGCCGCGTCATTTGCGTTCGGCCGGGCCAGCAGAGGTGGAGACCTACCCGTGGAAGCAGAAGATTGTTACGACTGTCTTTTGGATCGGGGAAACGCCGAGCGCGAATAATCCCACACCGAACCAGTCAAGCTCGTGGGACAAGGATTGGGCAAAAAGTTACGGCGGTTTCGACGATCCAAATCCGGCACGGCGGCAGGATAGCAGCCCGGTAAAATTCAGACCGCGGCAAAATCCGTTTTATTGTGCGCTGCCTTACAACGACAAAAGTGCCAATGGCCACCGGCCGGAAGCGCCGCACGTGATTCCGTGGTTCGAAGAGGCGTATCAGGGACCGGGTGTTTCCGTGTGCAAAGGACGCTGGATCGCGATTCGCAAAGGCAACCGAACCGTTTACGCGCAATGGGAAGACGCTGGACCTTTCCGCACCGACCACTGGCAATATGTTTTCGGGAACGAGCGCCCCAAGCCGAACCTGAATAGAGGCGCTGGTCTCGACGTCTCTCCGGCCGTGCGCGATTATCTCGGATTAAATGAGACCGATGTGACCGACTGGAAGTTTGTCGATTTTAAGGATGTCCCGCACGGCCCATGGTCGAGGTTGGGTGAGAACAACACTTTTGTCACCGCTGAACGCAAAGCGGAGCGGATATTGGCCCAGGCAAAGGGCAGCGGCAGTGTGCCCTCTCTGACTCCGTAGCCTCCTCAATCACGGCTTCGCGACGTCCACGCTGTCGGGGCTGCGCTGATTCGAACGCTTTTCGTTCACGCGCGAAAACACAAAAAAGGCGGCGACCAGTGCACCGGCAATAAGTAGAAACAAAAAGACAAAACTCATCGACCGGAAGGCGTGATAGCGTTCACCTATCTGTTTCCATTCGGCACGCTTCCAAACCAGTTCCAATTCGAGAAGGCGCTGCAGTTTTTCCGGATCCGATTCATTTGGATTGGGCTTGCCGGAAGCGTCGGGAATCATCCAAAAATGCTGTTGCAGATCCTATGCCGGAAAAACGAAAAATAGCCGCTTACCTGCTGCCGATACTGGTATTTGCGGCTCTGCTCCTCCTAAACAGCGGGTTAAAGAAAATCGGCGATCACTTTTGGCTGAGCTCGGCCGAATACTGGATTTATCCCGCCCAAATGGTTTTATGCGGCTGCCTGCTGATTTGGTTTTGGCGCGAATACGATTTCGAGCGGCCGCGGCATATCGCGTTCGCTGTTTTGATTGGGGTGGCCGTCTTTTTGATTTGGATTTCGCCGCAACAGTTTCTTGGATCCTCGTCCCGTGTGACTGGATTTAATCCGGACGTTTTTGCATCCCGCCCATCAGTTTACTGGATGACGATCGTACTGCGGTTCCTTAGGCTTGCCGTGGTCGTGCCATTCATCGAGGAAATTTTTTGGCGCGGATTCCTCCTTCGTTTCCTGATCGATGAAAATATCGAGCGCGTACCGGTTGGGGCATTCTCCCTGGTGTCTTTTGTCGTCGTCACCGTCGGTTTTGGTTTTTCGCACGCATCGGAGGATTGGATCGCCGCGCTGCTCACCGGCGCGCTTTATAACAGCGTGGCTTACCGCACGAAGAGGCTTTCTTCCTGCATCTTGACCCATGCCGTCACCAACCTGCTCCTCGGCCTCTGGATTATGAAAACGAAACAATGGGGTTTTTGGTAAAGAATGACGCGGCTGGCACTGCCGCTGCTGTTGAAAGAGCCGTGCACGCTACTTTTTTCCAAAAGGTGATTCTTTGCGCGATTGCGGGCTTTTTCGCGGCCGGCCTCATCGAGTGGGGTAAGGTATTTGTCGAAGGCGCTGACGATGCTTTGAACAAGGGTTACAAGCATCGGGCCGTGATGGGCCCATAAAGCGAGCTGGCAAAAGGGGATTGCTGCGCGCGGTGTTACGCATAATCTGCGTAACAAGAATGAAAATCGGCTTCGCCCAGCTCAATCCCATCGTCGGAGATTTGCGAGGCAATTTTGAGAAGATCCTCCAGGCATACGAGCGTTTGGCGGCTGGCGGCGCGGAACTCGTCCTGACCCCGGAACTCGCGATCACAGGCTATCCGCCGCAGGATCTGGTTTTTAAATCGCGCTTTGTTCCAGAAACTCTTGAGGTCCTCGAGCAGCTGCATGCTCGCGTTGGTCAGGCCGCGTTGCTTGTGGGTTTCGTCGATCGAAATGAAGGGCGCGGCAAGCCGTTTCACAACGCCGCCGCTTTACTCGAATCGGGTCGGCCGATCCGAAAGACCTACAAATCACTTTTGCCGACCTACGATGTTTTTGACGAGGACCGTTATTTCGAACCAGCCCGCTGCGTTGAAGTTCTGGATGTGTGCGGAAGAAAAGTCGGCGTGACGATCTGCGAGGACATTTGGACGGAACATTATCTGCCGCGGCCGTTCTACGATGTCGAACCTGTGCGCGGTTTGATCGAGCAAGGCGCGGAGTTGATCGTGAACTTGAGCGCGTCGCCTTTCAGTTTGCACAAGCCTGCTATTCGCCATGAGATGGTCGGGGCGCTGGCGCGGGCCTATCAGCGGCCGATTTGTTATTGCAACGCCGTCGGCGGCAACGATCAGCTTATCTTCGATGGAAACTCCATCGCGGTAAATTCGACGGGCGGATTGATCGCGCGATTAGCCAGTTTCCGGGAAGACGAAGCGATCATCGACACCAACTCCACTTCCGTTTTTGAGTTTCGCGAAGGCAAAATGCCGGAAGAGCTCTTTGCCGCGTTGTCGCTAGGCCTGAGAGATTATTTGCGAAAATGTAATTTCAAATCCGCCGTGCTCGGCTTGAGCGGCGGGATTGATTCCGCGGTCAGCGCCGTCATCGCGGTCGACGCGCTCGGAGCGGAGAATGTAGTCGGCGTTTCGATGCCGAGCCAGTACTCATCACGCGGCAGCATTGAGGATGCAAAGACGCTGGCCAAAAATCTCGGGATCAAATTATTGCACATCCCGATCGCAGAGACATTCGCGGTCTTTAAAGCGCAGTTTAAGGAAATTTTCGCCGGCCTTCCCGAAGACACGACCGAAGAGAACATGCAGCCTCGCTTGCGCGCGATGACATTGATGGCGCTCTCGAACAAGTTTGGGCATTTGCTTTTGACTACTGGAAACAAAAGCGAACTCGCGGTCGGTTATTGCACGATTTACGGCGACATGGCGGGCGGTCTCGCAGTGATCAGCGATCTGCCCAAAACGATGGTTTACGAACTTGGGCGCTGGATCAATTCCGATTACGCGGCACGAGCCGGGCGCAAGGACGAACTCATTCCAAGGTCGACAATCGATAAGCCGCCGAGCGCGGAGTTAAAGCCAAATCAAAAAGACCAAGACACGCTGCCGCCCTACGAGATTCTTGATGAAATCTTGCGTCTTTATGTCGAAGAAAACTTGAGCGCGCGAGATATTATCGCTCATAGATTCGACGAGAAAACTGTGCGTTGGGTGCAGCGACGAGTCGATCTCAACGAATACAAGCGCGAGCAAGCCGCGCCGGGACTGAAAGTGACGACGCGTGCTTTCGGCGTTGGCCGCCGCATGCCAATCGCGCAGAAATACGTCGATTGAGGAGAACGGCGCTCAAGGAAAAAACTGGAACCCCAGACCGCGTAGATCGCGCGGAGCCCCATCCTCGTAGTTGAGCGTTTTGAGGCAAGGCACAAGCCGATCCTCACATCGTTCAACCATGATTCTTCTGGACAGAAATGGACTGTTCAAAAACTATCGGGACAGAACGGGTGGATCCCTGGTCCCCTGGTCTAAAAAAGATCTTGGGTGGAACAAGATTTTCAAATAGCCGAAGTTGCTGTCTCGCTCCAACATCAGTGGCATGACTGATCGTCGGCTGTTTTATGAGCAGCGAGCGCCGCATCGAGCCAGTGAGGCCGCTCGCGGGTACCACCAATTGCTCGAGCGCTACTACGCTTTCTACATACCGCCCGGACAACGTGTGCTTGAGGTGGGCTGTGGCCTTGGCGATTTACTAGCGGCGGTGAAGCCCGCGCGCGGGCTCGGGATTGATTTTAGCGAGGCGATGGTTGAATTGGCGCGGGTTCGTCATCCAGAGTTGGAATTTCATGTCGCCGACGCTGGTGAACTCTCCTGCACAGAGCAATTCGATTACATCGTGCTATCGGATTTGGTAAATGACTTGGCTGATGTGCAAGACGTCCTGACAAAATTGCTCGCTTGCGCACATTCGCGGACCCGCCTGCTCCTGAATTTCTTCAACAACCTGTGGCGGCCAATTCTGGCGGTCGCCACTACGCTCGGTTTCAGGTCACCAACGCCGCCGCAAAACTGGCTTGCCAATGCGGACATGAAGAATCTGCTTCACCTCGCCGGCTGGGAACTGGTCAAGACTGACGGACGCATTCTCTGGCCCGTCCGCACGCCAGTGATTGCGCCGTTGTTCAACCGTTGGCTTGCTCCTTTCCTGAAACACCTTTGCCTCACCATTTTTCAAATCGCACGACCGAAGCCACATTTCGTTGGGAAACAGCTTACTTGTTCCATTATCATCCCGGCCCGCAATGAAGCCGACAATATCGAGCCGGCGGTGATGAGAACAGCTGACCTTGGCGCCGCCACCGAACTTATCTTCGTCGAAGGTCATTCGAGGGACCGTACATGGGAGGAAATCCTTCGCGTCACAGAGAAATATCCGCAGCGCAAAATTAAAGCGCTAAAGCAAACAGGTCAGGGTAAAGGCAACGCGATACGTGAAGCTTTCGCGATCGCCACTGGCGACCTGCTCTTCATTCTCGACGGCGACTTGACGATGCCGCCGGAAGAGTTGCCAAAGTTCTACGAAGTGGCGCGCAGCGGCGCGGCGGATTTCGTGAATGGCGCGCGGCTTGTTTATCCGATGGAAGATCAGGCGATGCAGTTTCTGAACATGATCGCGAACAAGTGCTTTGGCATCGCGTTCTCGTGGCTGCTAGGGCAATCGGTCAAAGACACACTGTGCGGCACCAAGGTTTTGTTTCGCTCGCAGTACGAACTCATCGCACGCAACCGATCTTACTTCGGCGACTTCGATCCGTTCGGCGATTTCGATCTGCTCTTCGGCGCGGCGAAGTTGAACCTGCGCATTATCGATCTGCCGATTCGCTATCGCGCGCGTACCTACGGCGAGACGAACATCTCGCGCTGGAAACACGGCTGGCTGTTGCTGCGCATGACGTGGTTCGCCGCGCGCCGGCTGAAGTTCTTCACATGAACGCGCGTACATCTTTGTTAAATGAAGTCGGCTGCGAATGAGAAGCCACCCATGACGCCGCTGGAGCAGCACCAGATCGAGATCGAGAGGAACCTCGCGGCGTGGAAGAACAAGCCGCTGCTGCAAAAAGTCTACGCCGGATTCTACGAAAAGATTCTCCAGCACATTGACACGGCTGCGCCCGGCGGGGTCGTGGAAATCGGCTCAGGCATCGGCAATCTCAAAGCACATCTGCCGCGCGCCATCTGCACCGACTTGTTTCCGAATCCCTGGCTCGACCTCGTATGTGATGGTTACGAATTACCCTTCACGGAAGGCAGCGTTTCGCACTTGATTCTCTTCGATGTATTTCATCATCTTCGTCGTCCGCGTGCTTTCCTCAACGAAGCGCGGCGGGTAATGGCTGAAGGCGGACGCGTGATTCTGTTCGAGCCGTTCATCAGCCTCGCGAGCTTTCCTGTTTATGGCCTGCTGCACCATGAACCAGTCGCGATGAAGGAGACGATCGACTTTGCGGAAGAGTATGCCAGACCACGCGATTACTACGCGGCGCAAGGCAATGCCACGCGCCTTTTCTTCCGGACCGAAAAAAGCGATTGGCTGACTGGGTGGAAAGTCGAACACGCCGAAGCCTTCAGCGCGTTCAGCTATTTGCTCAGCGGCGGCTACAGCAAGCCAGCGATGTATCCAACTGCCGCGCTCGGATTGATACGCTGGCTGGATTCAGCACTCTCCTGCTGGCCGAAGATTTTTGGAGGGCGATGTCTCGTCAAGTTGCGGAGAACCTAAAAACTTCTCTGCCGCCCGCTCTGGTCTGGCTGATTTCGTAAATGGCGGGCGGCTGGTATATTCAATGGAAAAACAATTAATGCCGTTCCTGAACATGATCGGAAACAAGTTTTTCAGCCTCGCGTTCACTTGGACTCTGGGCCAGCCGATCAAAGATGCGCTCTGCGGCACGAAAGTTTTGTTCCGCGCTGATTACGAGAGAATCGCACGCAATCGCGCATATTTTGGCGAGTTCGATCCTTTTGGTGATTTCGACTTGCTCTTCGGCGCAGCAAAATTGAACCAACGCATCGTCGACTTACCGATTCCCTATCAGGCGCGCACTTACGGCCAGACGAACATTCGACGCTGGCGCCACGGTCTGCTCCTATTGCGAATGACCGCGTTCGCGGCCAGAAGATTGAGATTTATCTAAGACGATGGATCACACGGGTCATAGTCAACATGGCGGCTCCCATCAGCAGCCAGCTCCATGCAAAAGCAAGTAAGAGAGCACGGGCCCAATTTGCGACGCTCCATGGGCCGAAAAGTTTATTTCCTGATCTGGGCCGTGCTTTTTTTGGTCTTCTTTGTCCGCACTACACCAAGGCTGTGGATCGATCTTCACCGTGAAAAAATCCCCTGGCCCTCGCCCACGTCCTCGATGGATCGTCGACTCGGGCCTGTGCTCCAACTGGCCCAGCCGAGCGCGACCTTGACTCAAACCTTCGCACGATTGCCCAGCGATTGCGGTCTCATTGTGGTGTGCCCGGAGGACAAAGATGATTGGCAGTTCGTTCGTTACGCTATCGGTTACCTGACCTGGCCACGCAAGATGGACGTGGTGAGACTGGGGCCTAACGAAAGCTTCGCCGGCGTTGCGTCCGAGCACACGGCGGTGCTTTTCTGCGGATTGCCCGCGCCGGCCGGGTCGAATGCCGGCCGGACGATTATAGGGCCGAAGATGGTGTTGCTCGGTCCAGTCAAACCTAAATGAGGATTTTTGTCGGGCTGCTCGTTGCCACAGCTGCGATTGCGATGGCCGGTTTCGGCGTGACCATGCTGCTGGTGCGTCACCGCCTAACGATCTGGGAGCATTGCGCGCTGGCTTGGTTGTTCGGCACTGCGACCGTCTCGCTCTGCTTATGGATTGGTGGTCTCCTCCTGCGCGGAATTCCTTTGCAAACCACTGTGACCTGCCTCTGCGTAGCTCTCGGCGTTCTCGGTTTCCGTCGATGGCTAACATTTCCCAAGGCGCAGAGAACGGTCTCGAAGAAGAGGGCAGAGATTGTTTTCATCGCGCTGTTCGTCATCGAGTTGATCTTGATGTTTTGGCTCTCGTTCCAGCGCACGCTTGGCTGGGATGGTCTGGTTACTTGGGAAATTAAAGCGCGGTACGCCTTCTTGAATGGCGGTGTGCTACCAGTTGAACTTCTCAGGGACGCGTCCCGCTGGTTCAGTAACCCCCACTATCCGTGGTGCCTTCCCCTCACCGAAACGTGGTTTTATTTATGGATCGGCGATTGCGACCAATTTTGGATCAAGTTCATCTTTCCCTTTTGGTACGGCGCCGCCGTGTCGATCTTACTGCTCGCGGCGGAAGAGCAGAGTCAAAACCGGTTAGTCGGCTGGATGATTGCGTTACTCTTTCCTTTAATTCCGTGCTTGCATGACCGGCCCGGTGGATTCCAGGTCGGGTATGCTGATGGCCCCCTAGCCGCGATTTATTTGGCAGCGGTTTTCTATCTGCTGCGTTTCATTCGTAATGGGTCCCGTGATGCGATGGTGCTTTTCATCGCGCTGGGAGCCACGCTGCCGTGGATGAAACTGGAAGGTGTTGTGCTTTGGGCCACAATTTCACTTTGCGGGGCGGTCGCGATCCGGCAAAGACGAAAAGTCTGGACCGCCACCGTAATGTCCTTTCTGCCCGGCCTCTGTCTTATCGCCCTCTGGAAAATTTTTCTGAGCAGCGTTCGCTGTTTACCGACGCAAGACTTTGTTTTCCCCGGTTTCGGCCCTCTGCTTTGTAACATCCAGCGAACAGGCGAGATATTGCATGAACTCTTTTTGCAACTGATTGGCTGGCACGAGTGGGACATTTTCTGGCTGCTTGTGGCGATGGCAATGATTACGCTTCTTGTGCGCGTGCGAAATATGTACGCAGCCGCGCTCGTTTGGCTGTTCATGGTGCCGCTTGTTTGTTACTGCTCCGTCTACTTGTTCAGCGCGTTACCAGATTACATCTGGTATATTGAAAATTCCTTGCGGCGTCTCTTAATTCACCTTGTGCCGATTGCTTGGTTGCTGATCGCGCTCGCCCTCGGGCCGTCCAGATCCACCGACATGAACGACGTGAGAACTTAACGCGGCGCTCCAGCATAATTGCGGGAGTCCAAAGAAACTGCACCGTATAGGACTTGAACCTATAACCCAGTGATTAAGAGTCACTTGCTCTGCCAATTGAGCTAACGGTGCGCGTTTGCAATTTTAGATTTTAGATTGCCGATTTTCGATTTCCAGAAAAACCGGCGCAACAAAAACCGCGGCAGCAAAACGAAAACTAAGCCTGCGTGTGTCGCGCGTAATGCCGTTCAACGCCCTTCGGCAAAAGGCGTTTCCGGCCGCGCTGGCGCCGGCGAGCGAGCGTGGCCCGTCCGCCTTTGGTCTTCATGCGCGCGCGGAACCCGTGCTGGCGCTTGCGTGTGCGCTTGGATGGCTGATAAGTGCGTTTCATAAGGCCGAAAAACGATTTGGGCGCGATTCGAGAGCGGTTACAGTAGGAACGAGCAGGGCCTTGTCAATCTTGCGAGCGAGGGGGATTGTCGATCTTCGGATTGCCAGCGCCCGCAATTTTTGGAATAACCGATGAAGACGATGAGCGAAAAAGTCGTGATTGAGCCGGCCACGGAGGCTGATCTGGACGAATTGTCCGAAATGCTGGGCGAACTTTTCACTCAGGAAGGCGATTTCCGGCCGGACAAAGAAAAGCAGATCCGCGGACTGCGTTTGATTTTCGAACAGCCCAGCCGCGGACGTGTTTTTGTGCTGCGGCGTGACGGGGCCATTGTCGGCATGATTAATTTACTGTTCACGATCAGTACGGCGGAAGGCGGTTTCGTCATTCTGCTCGAGGACCTGGTGATTCACAAAGAATATCAAGGCCACGGCTATGGCTCAAAACTGCTGAACCACGCGATCGATTTCGCCAAGCAGAAGAATTTTCTGCGCATCACGTTGCTGACAGATCGGCCGGAGAATCTGGCCCAGGAATTTTTCCGCAAGCACGGTTTCCACGAGTCTTCCATGATACCGATGCGGCTGCTGATCACGCCCGAGAGCGAGCAGACTCAATCCGGCTTGTAATTGCGCGCTATTTGCGGTCCGCGGCCAATTGAGGTGTTAGCCGCGCTTTGAACTCGGCGCGAAACTCGATTTCATCCACCGCTTTGGCAACTTCTCTCGCGCTCGTCGCAGGCAGATTTGCTTTTGCGTAACTCTTTAGTTCATCCGCGCGCGAATTTTCGGAAAAGAACGCGAACAAGCTTGGTGCGTAACGGTTCGCACCAAGCGCATCGGTTTTGGCGAGCAGCGCTTTCATGTTCGCTTTGGCAAAGTTCCACGCGATATCCGGATGATCGCTATCGCGAGCGACCTTGCCGACGAGAAAAATCGCCCGACTGGTCGGCAATTCGTCGGTCAGAGAAATTTGCAGGGATTTGCCGACGAGCTTTGGATCGCGCGCCGCAGCCAACGCATCGTAGTAGTTTTGTTTTTCCTCGCTGCTCGTCGTCTTGACGCCAAGCGCGTGTAATCGATTCCATGTTGCTTCATCGGCATAATGCCCGACGACCCACAAAACGGATGGCCGCAAATCGGGAGCGAGTGACGCAGGATCGAGAAGGTACTTTTGGAAACGCTCGCGACAGCCGGCGATGATTTTTTGATCGTTTAAATCGCCAAGCGCGGCAATCAAACTTGCCCGCAGAAGCGCAGCGCGCGGGGACTCATCTTCTTTAGGATCCCAGCCAAGCTGATCAAAACTCGAACGGAGAATTGAACGGGCATAATTTTGGAATTTCTCGCGCGCTGGATTTCTCAGCAGCAAGCGATTGATATAATCGAACGCGTTAATGATCTGGTCGCGCTCGGCCAGCTCGACGCCAACGGGCAATTTTTTAATTAGATCGAAATATGCCGAGAGCGGCGCGCGATTCGCCTGCACGAAAGCCCAGGCATCGCTCAAGAGATTGACACGGTCCGGCACATCCGACTTCGGTAATGCGGCGAGCAGCAGTTTCCACGAAGACTCGTCGTATTCGACGCGGTAATTTCCCGCACCTTCTGCGTTTAACTTAAGTGCGCGATTAACCGGAATATTCTGCAAGTTGTCGATCTTGCCGGTCATCAGCCGGGTCTGCGGCTTATTTTTTTCGCCGACGAGGAAATAAGTCAGAGGGATTTTCCATTGCAGTGGAGGCGCTTTCGGGAAATGAATCGCGAATCGTTCCTGGGTAAGCGAAACGCTTTCGCCGTTGCGCTTCACTTTGATCGCGGGAAATCCGGGCTGTTCTGTCCAGGCCGCTGCGATTTCGCCCACTGGTTTGCCGGATGCATCGCTTAATGCGTTCCATAGATCCGCCGTGGTCGAATTCGAATTCTTGTGCGCAGCGATGTAGCGACGGATGCCATCGCGAAAAGCGTCTTCGCCGAGAAAACTTTCGAGCATAAGCAGAAACGCCTGGCCTTTGCGGTAAGTGATGTCATCAAACGCGCTGTTGGCTTCCGCTTCGGTCGCGATCGGTTGCTGGATGGCGTGAGTTGTCGATCTGGCGTCGCCTTCCATCGCCAATTCCTTGGAAATGCCGGTGCGTCGCGTCGGATCACGCGGGATGTTTTTCGCGAGCCAGACTTCCCATTGCGGATCGAAATGCGCGGTGCATTTCGTTCCCATCCACGAGGCGAATCCTTCGTTAAGCCAGAGATTGTCCCACCACGCCATGGTTACGAGATCGCCGAACCATTGGTGCGCTGTTTCGTGCGCGATCACTTCGTAAATGCGCTGTCGTGTCGCGGCGGAAGATTTCTCGGGATCGAAGAGCAGCGCCGATTCGTAATAAGTGATGCCGCCCCAATTTTCCATGGCGCCGCCGAATCCGCCCGGGATCGCGATCTGATCGAGCTTTGGCAACGGATACGGCGCGCCGAAGTAATCGTTGAAGTATTCCAGAATCTGCGCCGTGCTTTCCAGAGCGTAACGTCCCCATTCGGCTTTGCCTTTTGTGGCGATCACCCGAATCTGCGTGCCAGCTGCTTTCGTTTCAATCAGATCGAGTTCGCCTGCCACGAAAACGTTGAGATAACTCGCCATCGACGGGGTCGCGGCGAAGCGCACTTCTTTTCCGTTGTCGATCTTCGTCTCGGACTCGATCGGCATATTAGAAATAGCCAGCCAGTTTTCTGGCACCACGGCGGTGAGCTGAAAGCGCGCGCGGAAACTCGGTTCGTCCCAGCACGGGAAAAATCGGCGCGCATCGGTCGCTTCGAATTGTGTGCCGAGCGCGATCTTTTTTGCGCTGGTGCCTTGCTCTTGGTAGCGCATGTAAAACAGTCCCTGGCCTTGCTGATTGATTTTTCCGGAGAAACTGAGCGCGAGAGTGTGGTCGCCGGCTGCGAGTTCCGAAGGCAACGCGATCGTCAGTAGCTCGTTTTTCTTGTCGATCTTGAGGGCCAATTTCGGCAACGCCTTCCCATCGAGTGTCGCGCTCGCGATTTCCAATTCGAGCGCATTCAGTACCAGCTGGCGAACGGGCGCGCGCGCTTTTAGCTTCACCGTCTCCGTTCCGGTAAAGGTCAACTTGTCGATGTCAGGAACGATGCGGATGGCGTATTCCGTCGGGACGACTTGCTTGGGCAATTTCCCAGGTGTGTTCTCGAAATCGAATGGTTTCTCTGCGCCCACGCTGGCAGCGAATGTAAGAGAAATTACCGAAAGAGAAAAAGGATTCAGAAAGCGCACACTGCAGAGTAAACCGCACTCACCGAATTTTGCATCTCCAAACGGTGCGAATGGCTACGGAAGGACGTCCTGAATGACCTGTCTTAAATGCCGCCATGCAGTCACGACTGGATTAGATCCGTTAGGGCTATGACGGCGATGGTGCTGAGATTGCTTGTTCCCATCATCTTCCACCACCAGAACAAGGAGCAATTGGCCGCTGCCGACTTGCGGGCCTTTGATTACAAGCGGGCTGCGCTTGCTCAGCTTCGCGTCCGTCTCCAGTAAAAGCTCCTGTTCTTTGTAGAGCTTCAAGTTGACCGTGTAACCGGCGTCGCTCTCACCCTGCGCGTCGACGTGCAACGCGAAAAATTTGCTGGAGGCGAGCCAATCTTCCTCGCCAGTCTTCAATGCTTTGCTGGATTGGCCGATGACTTGAAACTGATTGTAACCAAAAAGTTCCTTCAGGGTCTGTTCCATACGAGTCAACTCCTCGGGAATTGGCGTCGGCTGCCGCACGTTCTCGGCAATGACCAGACCGCTCCAAACGATGTGCGCTGTCTCTGCGGCCGACACCGTGCTTATCGCCAGCGCGAAGCAAGCAGCGATGAGCAGGAGTCTGCTATGCATGACTCGTTTTATCTTGCTGCGTAGTCGGACGGTAATGACTGCAGTCCCTCAGTCCACAGCACCGTGACCTTGTCTTGTTTGGTCTCGAAAATCGAGATGGTCGCGTTCGGACTAATTGCCGGGTCGACTCGCGTGTTTAGGATCTGGGTAAGATATTCCGATTGCTCGCCTGGATTTTTCTCCCGCATTACAAGGAAGGCGCAAATCAGGAAAATCGCGAGCGAAGTCGCGCCCGACCAAACCAGGCGCCGAATCGTCCACCGTGTCGATCTTTCACCATGTCGATCTTGCGTGGCGGTCTCACGTGCGATTCGCTCGCGCAATTGATGACTGAAAAAATCTGCGTTGCTCAATGCCCGCGCGCCCAGCTGTTCTTTCAAGAACGAACCGAGCTTGTGCGCTTCACTTTTCTCCGCTTCGGCCGCGGCCTTGTCCGGCAAAGAGGCTTCGAAATCGATTAGCTCCTTACCGGTCAACTGGCCATCGAGCCAGGCCGTCCATTTTTCTTCAAACGTTTTCATATACGTCCCTCAATAAATTCTGCAGTTTCTTGCGCGCATAAAACAGGCGCGACATCACTGTGCCGATCGAACAGCCCAGCGTTTCCGCAATTTCGTGATATTGCATTTCTTCGATTTCCTTCATCAAAATGACAGCGCGATGTTCGGGAGAAAGTTGCGCGATTGCCTTGTCGATCTTGGCCCGGATTTCCCTCCGCTCCATTCGCTCGTGCGGCAGCGGATCTGCCTTCGGCACGGTCTTGGCCGCGGGATCGATCTCTTTCAATTGAAGGGCGTCGTCGAACTCTGCGCCCGCGCCTTTGACATGTTTCTTGCGCAGCCAATCGATCGTCACGTTCATCACGATCCGATAAATCCACGTGTAAAAGGAGGAGTGGCCGCGGAAGCGTTTGATCGACTTCCACGCCTTGATAAAGCTCTCCTGCGCCAGGTCCCAGGCGTCCTGTTCGTTATGGACCATGTTGTAAATCATAGCGAAAACTCGTGTCCGGTAACGGGTTACCAGCTCATCAAATGCCTCGGCCTGGCCGGCCTGACACCGCTTGACCAAATCCATGTCCGATACATCGGCTTGAACCAGAGTCGTTTCCGTTTGCATTATTGGACGGAACCGGCTGCTATTTCATTCAACTCCGAAAGCCTTCGGAGCCGAAACGGCGTCGCCATTCGCCGCGATATTCCCCCATCAGACTGATGATGCCATCACGCACCTGAAACAACCTTTGCTTTAAGACCGAGTACTGCCTGGCGGCGATCAGCTTCTCAGAGAAAAGTTTGGCCCCCGCCTCCATCGACACCGTGATCGCTTTCAACGCGCGCTTTAAATAAGCGATCGTCATCCCAATTTCATCGACATCCTCATCGCTCAAAGCCGCGGCCAGCTTCGCGCTGGCCAGCGCCGAATGAGTGGCCAGTTTCACTGCTGCGGGCTCGTTTTGCAGCGCTGTGTCTTGATCGAAAAGTTTGTCGATCCAAACCGTCAGTGCAAAGGCGGCGCGATAAAGACTGTGGTCCTCGAAACTTTCAATCGACGACGTTTGCTGGTTATCGTCCAACACGCTGTCTTCATCGTCCGAGTGCCAATCGTCCTTCAACAGCGCATCAACTTCTGCGCTCCAGTCTTTCCCATCAAGCAACTGCGTCCAGCCCATTTCGCGCGCGATGATCTCGTCGCGCCGGGGATCATCCAGATACGTTTCCAGCAACTCCATATATTTCTCGGTCTTCTGGTCCTGCTGCTGCAGGAAACGCTCCCAATCGTACTCGTCCCACATTCTTTCCGGTTCGCGCTCGAAGTCGGGCATCAATTGACTAAACGCCACCTTCCGCCGATGCGCAAAAATTTTTGCGGGCGGCGAAATTCTTCAAGCGATGCGTTATCGCTTCGCAGTGACAGCGAGTTGCCCCACGATTTGGGTGAATCGTGCGTTACCGCGCAGGCGATCCCAGCGCAGACTGAGCAGCTCGCCGTAAGAGGGGCCGTAGGGAACTTTGGCCAGCTCTTCGAGCAGATCGATCGCGCGATCGGTTCGGTTGGCGCGCACTAGGACTTCAGCTCGGACGAGCGCGTTCGGTGGCCACTTCACTGCATCCACGGTTTTCGGCGCCAGCTCGATTGCTTGTTCGCTTTCACGCAATGCGTCGTCCATCTGGCCGAGATAACAGTGAACGAGAGCCAGGTTCGCGATCTGCAAAGGATGATAACTTGGGCCCTTGTCGGGGCCTTCCGCTCGTATTTCCGCCTCAAGCTTCGTGCGGAAAGCGTTCAGGACAGATTCCACCTTCGCCCGGTCGCCTCGTTTCTCGGCTAGCAGCGCCTCCATGAACACAACGTCCCTTTCCATAACTCCGATAAGGTTGTTTCTTGGAACACTCGCGAGGATGCGTTCGAACTCGACGGAGTCGCGCTCTCCGAAAGGAATCTCGAGGCGGAGCAAAGACCTGAAGCCGCTCGGGTCGAACTTTTCCGGGATCAATGCGAGACGTCGCACCGCTTCTTTCCAATCGCCGCGATGGAGCGCGTTCACGACTTTTTGGGCGCGATAGTAGGTTGGTCCATTTGGAAAGTTTGCGATGGCCGCGTCTGCCACTTCGTCCGATTTCCTGTAATCCCGAACACCCGTGTACATTCGGTCGAGGTGATTAGGAACGTTCGGATCACGCGGCGCGAGTTCCCGGGCTTTTTCCATGCCGTCGAGCGCCTCACGTGTATGCCCGAGGTGCTCTTCGGCCTGCGCAATTCTGATCACAAGCTTTGCGTTGCCCGGCTGAAGTTTCTGTGCACGCCGGCGAAACTCCACGGATTGACTCCACTTTCGCTGGCGCGCCACGAAATCGGCCTGCGCCAGATAAGTCGCCGCACTGCTCGGTGCAAGCGTGATTGCCTCTTGTAGAGCAGCCTCGGCTTGGGCGAAGCGCGGCGGAGTGTGCTCGACCCAGTCATAGAGATTAAGATGAAAATCGCAGAGCTGCGCATAGGCGGCGGCGAACTTCGGATCGTGCGTCACCGCGCGTTCGAGCAGGTCGATGGCGCGTCGATTGTCGCCCTCCCAGTCGGTCGAGGTCGCAATCTCATCCATGAGCGCATTCGCGCGAAGGTAGAGGTCGTACGCCACCAGATCCGTGGTGGGCTGCTGGGTGATCGCGTTCATCTCGTTAGGCGAAATCCGCGCCTGCAGGTGCGTGACGATGTTGCGCGCGATTTCGCTTTGGATGGCGAAGAGATCAGAAACGTCGCGGTCGTATTGCTGGGCCCATTCGTGTGCTTCGGTGCGTGCGTTAATGAGTTGTGCACTTACGCGAATGCGATTGCCCGAGCGCTGCACGGTCCCGGCGAGGAGATGAGCGACTCCCAGCTCGCGCGCGATCTCGCGCACGTTGCGGGCAGCGGAGCCCGTGTATTGTCTGACGCTCGCGCGGCTGATCACTTTGAGCTCCGCGACCTGGGCGAGGTCGGTGATCAGCTCATCCTGAATCCCTGCCGCGAAGACGTCATTCCCATTGTCATCACTCAGATTTTCGAAGGGCAGAACGGCGATGCTTTTATCCGGCGGTGCAAGCGTGCTGGCACTTCGCTGAGAGCTGGGCGCTCTCGGATGATAGAAGAGGACGAAAAAAAGAGCTACAAGGGCGGCTACAAACAACGCGCCAATCGGTTGCTTGTGCCGGGCAACAAAGCGTGTCGTTAGGTATCCGGCGGTGTTGGGCCGGGCGTGCACGGGCCGGCCATCAAGATGTCTCTCAATGTCCCCAGCAAATTCGGCGACAGACGGATAACGGCGCGCCGGTTCCTTGCGCAGCGCCATCAGCACAATGTTGTCGAGGTCGCCGCGCAACGGGCGCCGCATCTCCGCGCTTGGCGCGGTCAGGCTTGGCCGCAACGGCTCCTGTTCGCACACGACCTGGGAAACTTCGCTGGAAGAAGGGTGCAACGACAAGAAGCGGTGCGACGTTTGCTCCGTCAGCAATTCGTAGAGTAGCGCGCCGAGCGCATACACGTCGCTCGCTGCCGTGACCGTTTCTCCGCGCGCTTGTTCCGGCGACGCGCAAACGGGCGTCATCCGGCGTTCGCTTGTCAGGGTGACTTCCGTCGCGTCGTCTCCAATTTCGAGCAGCTTTGCGATTCCAAAGTCGAGCAGCTTCGGATCACCATCACGCGTGACAACGATATTCCCCGGCTTCAAGTCGCGATGGACGATGTGATTCTTGTGCGCGCATTCAACCGCGCCGCAAATTTTCAAGAACAACGCCAGGCGATCGGCAATCGGTAATTTTCGTTCACGAACAAAATCGGTGATGCGCTCGCCCACCACGTATTCCATGACGAAGTAGGGAAGTCCGTCATCGGTCGTGCCCGCATCGAGTAGTCGAGCGATGTTCGGATGATCCAATCGCGCCAGAATTCGTCTTTCGGATTGGAAGCGCCGCAGAATCTCGTCCGTGTCGGTGCCGCGCTTCAGCAGCTTGATCGCGACTTCTTTCTCGAATTGTCCATCGGCCCGTTTCGCCAGGTAGACGGCGCCCATTCCGCCCCGTCCGAGTTCGCGCACGATTTCGTAAGTCCCAATCCTTCGCCCGGATGGCTGCGCGGGCGCGGCTCGCGCAAATGCCATCGGCGTGTTAGCCGCCAGCTCATCGAGATTTCCAGTTGACTGTGCTAGTAGCGCCTCCACTTCACGCATCAGCGTGGTGTCGCCCCCGCACGAACGCTCCAAGTACGCGGTGCGATCCTCCGGCGAAGGATGTTCCAGCGCATCGGCCAGGATCGTCTTCACCCGTTGCCATTGCTGCGCCCTCGTTTTTACATCATCCATTCGTTAGGTGGTTCGGGCGAAACTCCGATAGCTCTCGCTGGAGCCACAGTTTTGCTGTCGCCCATTCCCGCTTCACCGTGATGGGCGCGATCTCCAGGACCTTCGCAATTTCCTCCACGGTCAGTCCGCCGAAAAAACGAAACTCAACGATCTGCGCCTGCCTCTTGTCGAGCTCTTCGAGTCTATGCAATGCCGCATCCACCGCGACCAGACTCACGTCGCGCTGTTGGTAGAAATCGAGCGCTTCATCAAATTGCAGTCGAATCGCATCCGCGCCGCCGCGCTTTTCTGCTCTGTGGGCGGTGGCGTGATTAATCAGAATCCGGCGCATCATCCGCGCGGCGATTCCGAGAAAGTGAGCTCGGTTACGCCAGTGAATTGAGGATTGATCGAGAAGGCGCAGATAAACTTCATGGACCAGCGCTGTTGGTTGTAGTGTGTGATCCGACCGCTCGCCTCGCAGGTAGCCGGCTGCGAGGCGGCGCAATTCTTCGTATGCGGCCGGAATCATCGTGGTTAGAGTCGCAGCTTCGCTCTCATCGCTGGGGAGCGTTAGGTCCGCGAGGAGCGCGGCGGCATCGGAAATCACGAAGGGCGATTTTAACGCTTTTCGCGGGAAACCGCCAGAACACAAATTGTCTCAAATTTAGATGAGACCCTATCCGGGATTTTTCTGCGTTAGCTCAGTGAAACCGGCAGCCATCAAATGATTCCGGCCGGAAAAAATAAAACAAAAAACCCTGAAAAAAACTTAAATGAAAAACATCAAACTCCACACCTCGCGCATCGCACGGCGCATCGCGGCAGCATCCGCAGCCGTTATCGTCTGCTTTGCTTTTACTGCCACTTCAGCTCGAGCTGATGACAAAAATGACAAAAATCTTCTCATCAGTTTCGATGAGAACTTCACCAGCAACACGACGATCGATGGCACCACCACGCTGGCCGGCGCGTTCAGTGACAAGGGATCGCGTCACCAAGACTTCACCGTAACTCCGGAGAACGCTAATGAAGTGATCGTGACGGGCACGATCTATATCACTGGAAGCTTAGGCACGCTAACCACTAAGTTTACGGGAGAGATTCCCGTGAGTAATAACCCTACGTTTATCGAGGGCACTGAATACATAACAGGCGGCACTGGAGCCTATGCAGGTGCCAGCGGAAAGGGTACCTTCGAGGCCACCATTGACTTCGATACAGGCAATATCGTAGGCGTTGCCGAACTAAAGGTGAAAACCAAGAAATAAGCGAACCTAACGAACACTCAAGCGACCCGAGGTTTCAATGGACTAAAGCGTCCTTGAAGCCTCGGTTTTTTTGCGCGCTGCGCGTTCGTGGCCAAGTTCCTCGCGTTTGGTTTGCAATCGCAATTGGCCACAGGCCGCGTCGATATCGTGTCCTTTCTCACGACGAAGCGTCGCGGGAATCCCTTCCGCGCGTAAGATCGACAAGAACTTTTCCTGGCGATTGCGCGATGGTCGCGACCAAGGCAGACCTTCAACCGTGTTGTAGGGAATCAAATTCACTTTCGCCGAGAGCCGTCGGGCGTGTCGCGCCAGCAGGTGTGATTGCTCCTCGGCGTCGTTCACGTCTGCGATGAGAATGTATTCGAAAGTAAGCCGCTGTTTTTTCTGCTTCGCGTAGTAGTCGCAAGCCGAAAGCAACGTGTCGATGTTGTATTTGCGATTGATCGGCATGATTTGATCGCGCACTTCGTCGGTCGCGCCGTGCAACGAAATGGCGAGACGGATTTGCAACGGTTCATCGGCAAGTTTTCGAATTTGCGGCGCAAGACCGCTCGTCGAGACGGTAATGCGGCGCGCGCCGATGCCGAGGCCCCACGGCGCGTTGATGATCCGGATCGCGTGCATCAAGTTGTCCAAGTTGGCGAGCGGTTCGCCCATTCCCATAAAAACGATGTTGTCGATCTTTTCTTCGGTCTCGCGCTCGACCGCAATGATTTGATCGACAATCTCGTTAGGGCGCAGATTCCGCGAGAATCCTTCCAACCCGCTCGCGCAAAATTTGCAGCCATAAGCGCAGCCGACCTGTGTCGATATGCAAATGGTCCGGCGGTCCGATTTTGCTCCGTAGAGCGCGGGTGACGCCGGGATCAAGACAGTTTCAATCAGGCTTTCGTCGGTCAACCGGAAGAGAAATTTTCTCGTCGTGTCGTGCGAACCAAGCACGCGGACGATGTCGATCTTGCCGAAGGCAAATTGCTTCCCGAGTTCTACCCGC
>DASYVQ010000150.1:0-2540 GCA_035936875.1 Chthoniobacterales bacterium | reverse complement strand
AATTCCATCGAGATGGAACGTGCCAAGATTTTTGTTGTCGCGTGAGAGCGGACGCTCGCCTTGCAACACTTTGATTTCCACGCCCGCCTGATTGTCGCTGTAAGTCGAAAAGATCTGCGACTTACGCGTCGGAATCGTGGTGTTGCGCGGAATCATTGGCGTAGCCACGCCGCCCGCGGTTTCAATCGCGAGGGTAAGCGGCGTCACATCGAGAAGGAGCACGTCCTTCACGTCGCCGCGCAGCACGCCGCCTTGAATGGCCGCGCCGACTGCGACGACTTCGTCCGGATTGACTCCTTTGTGAGGCTCTTTGCCAATCAAACCGCGCGCGGTCTCAATCACTTTCGGCATGCGCGTCATGCCGCCGACGAGCACCAGCTCGTTGACGTCGCGCTCGGAAATTTTCGCGTCCTTCAAGCACGCTTTCACCGGCGGAATCGTTCGCTGAATCAGATCGTCGGTGAGTTGCTCCAGTTTCGAACGGGTCACCTTTTTCTGGATGTGCTTCGGCCCGCTCGCGTCGGCCGTGACGAACGGCAGATTGATTTCGTATTCCTGTGAGCTCGAGAGCGCGATTTTCGCTTTCTCCGCTTCCTCTTTGATGCGCTGGATCGCGTCGGGCTGCTTGGTCAGGTCGATGCCGCTCTCTTTCTTAAATTCAGCGACGATCCAATCCATCACTTTGGCGTCCCAATCGTCACCGCCGAGGTGGGTGTCGCCGTTGGTCGCTTTCACTTCGAAAACGCCGTCACCGATCTCGAGAACGGAAATATCGAACGTGCCGCCGCCCAAGTCGTAAACGGCGATCTTCTCGTCCTTTTTCTTGTCGAGACCGTATGCAAGCGACGCCGCGGTCGGCTCGTTAATAATGCGCAAAACCTCGAGACCGGCGATCTTGCCGGCGTCTTTGGTTGCGTTGCGCTGCGAGTCGTTAAAATACGCCGGCACAGTAACGACAGCCTGCGTGATTTTTTCGCCGAGCTTCGCTTCCGCGTCGGCTTTCAACTTCGACAAAATCATCGCCGAAATTTCCGGCGGCGAAAAAGTTTTTCGCTCGCCGCCAACTTCCACTTGCACGTGCGCGTCGCCGTTGCTCGCCTTTACGATTTTGTACGGGACGCGGTGCTCTTCCTCATGGACCTCGTCAAACTTCCGGCCCATAAAACGCTTGATGGAAAATACCGTGTTCTGCGGATTGGTGACCGCCTGACGTTTCGCGGCCTGGCCGACCAGCCGCTCGCCAGTTTTTGTGAACGCGACGACCGAAGGCGTCGTGCGCGCTCCTTCAGAATTTTCCAAAACTACCGGGTCGCCACCTTCCATCACGGCCATGCAGGAATTGGTGGTTCCCAAATCGATACCTAAAACTTTAGCCATAAAATCAAATCCTTTCTTAGGGGTCGATCCGCCAACGGACGGATTCGCCGTGGCGAAGAGATCGACCTACGCGCTCTTTAGCAGAAGGTAAGCCAGCTTCCGCGCAAGTAACTTAACTCGTTCTCAATGAAAAGCTAACGCAAATCACATGTCGATCTTGGGTTGGTCAAAACGAGACAATCCGTCCCCATTTTATCCCCTTAAATTAACGACCGTGCGCCAACGCGGCACGGACTCAGGACTTCCGCTAAACACGCGAATAGACGCGAAAGAGGCAGAGGTCAGAGATCAAAGTTAGCCTTTCTTTTTTTTGGCGTGATTTCGCGTGTTTGGCGGATGGCTGTTCATCCTTCGGCACACCGTCTGCTCGTTGATTTACCGTGCAAACTGGAACGGCAAAACATTCCCTGCGCAAAGTCACAGCCGATCCCGATATTTTCTTTCATTGCCAGCACTGCAAGGCGTCGCTGGTCGTAAATCGATCCGCCGCCGGAATGTCCCTGACCTGCCAGAAGTGCGGCAAACTCACGGCTGTGCCGACGCCGGAGGAACCCAGTGCGAATGCGTTGGCCGATGCAGAAAAAATTCGCAGCAAGCTCACCGAGAACGAATCGCAACGGACCGAGGTGACCGGTTACATCAATCAACTCAGCATTCAGTTGCATCGCTGGCAATTGCGCCTGCAAACCTTGAACGAGCGCAAGCAACAGCTCGAAAAGGAGCTGGGGCCGAACAAAGCGTAAATCTGTAGGGGACGCTGCTAGCGTCCCGCGGGAAGCCAACGGCTTCCCCTACAAAAGATTTTGCGAACGCCGCTAGCGCGATAACTTTTCGCGTGCGGCAGTATCACGACCTCCTTCGGCTCGTTCTTGACGAAGGTCAGCCGCGCGCCGATCGCACCGGCACCGGGACATTGTCGATCTTCGGCGCCCAAGCACGTTTCGATCTGCGGGAAAATTTTCCGCTTCTGACGACCAAGAAGCTCCACATCAAATCGATCATTTACGAACTGCTTTGGTTTTTGCGTGGCGACACGAACATCCGCTATCTCAACGAACATCGCGTGACGATCTGGGACGAATGGGCTGATGAAAAAGGCGACCTCGGCCGTGTTTACGGTGCGCAATGGCGAGATTGGCGCGGCGAAAACGGAGTACGCGTCG
>DASYVQ010000149.1:0-24033 GCA_035936875.1 Chthoniobacterales bacterium | reverse complement strand
GATCGCCTCCGCGCACGTGCCGATGTAAATCTGCGGGTTCGTCTTCTCGAATTTCAGGATTCGGTCCCCGAAGTCGACGCCTTCGAGTTGCGCGCGAAAAAGAATCGCATCGATGCGTTCGTCCTTCGGCCAATTGTCGATCTTCATTGCCCGCACTTTTTCCAGCAGCGCGTGAACGTGTTGGGCGCGCTCGGCAATTTTCGCCGGCGAATAATCGGTCAGGCGATCGTCCCAAGTGTGAAGCCCCTGGTCGCTGCTGCGCACCGGGTAATTTTCGTTGCGCCAGTTGTAGTAATCCTTCGCAATGCTGTGCAGCGCCGCCGCCGCCATCACTTCGGCGCCGCCCGTGTTGCTAATCAACGCTTTGTTGGTGACCGGACTCGGGCTAGCCGCTTGTGGTTGAGCGTGTGATGACGTCCAGGCCATGATCATTATCGCTACCAAAAAGACTTTTGCTTTCACGATGTCGATCTTAACTGCTGGCTTTCCGCGAGAAAGCTCAATCGAATTCGCTGGATGTAACCAACGGATATGGCATACACGCCACCGAATCATATTTCTGCGATCCCCAGCCGGGGTTTGAAGGCGAGGCGCTGGATGTCGTTGAGATAAGCGCAATGAATCTGAAGCACCCCTATGAAAACGAAACTTAAGACCCAATCGGTAGTCTTTGTTCTTTGTACGATTTTGGCGAGCTTCAGCTCGGCCGCAACCGGCCCAACCGCCCCACTGGCCCGACTGGCCCGGCCGGGCCAATGGCGCTTTTGCTCTGCAAAGCAACTCAACCGGCACCTTAAACACGGCCACAGGCGGTAGTGCGCTCCAAAACACGACCGGCAGCGCCAACATCGGATTGGGCGTTAATGCCGGCTTCGCCCTCACCACCGGCAACAACAACATCGACATTGGCAATGTTGGTGTCGCTGCCGAGTCGAACACTATCCGCATCGGAGGCGACATAGGGGCGGGGTTTGGATCTCAGACCACTGCCTTCATCGCCGGTATTTTCGGGTCTACCGTTCCAGGAGGCGCAACAGTTATCGTAGACAACAACGGTCACATCGGCACCGCCCCCTCATCGCGACGCTTCAAAGACGCGATCAAGCCCATGGACAAGGCGAGCGAAGCGATCCTTTCATTGAGACCGGTAACGTTCCGCTACAAACAAGAACTCGATCCCCAAGGCATCCCACAATTCGGCCTCGTAGCTGAGGAAGTAGAAAAGGTGGATCCGGACCTAGTGGTTCGCGATGCTCAAGGCAAAGTGTACGGCGTCCGCTACGAAGCGGTGAACGCAATGTTACTGAACGAGTTCCTCAAAGAACATCGCAAGGTGGAGGAACAGGGAGCGACCATCGCCAAACAGCAGAAACAGATTGAAGCTCTGACTACCGGACTGCGGAAGGTGAGCGACGAGCTTGAGTTAAGAAAACCTGCGCCGCAAACGGTCGACAATCAGTAAGAGCTGTAGCCGCGGACGCAGTCTTCTGGTAGCAATCGCGCCATAAGCTATGGACCGAAAGGCGGTGCATTAGAGAGCGGTTGCGGATTGTTTGCGCCGGCGCCGGCGAAGGTGCCAGTCCTGCTGCCGTTTCCGCCGAAGCCGGTGTAGTTCGGATGGTTAGTGAAAACTGACGCCGGATTAACGCCACCGATCGTAACAATGACAGTGTTAAAGATGTTTACCGTATCGCCGGCGATTATTTTCGCGCTCGCGCCGCTGCCGAGGTCGTAAGTCCGCGCGGCTCCGCCAAAACTGAAAACCGTATTCGCGCCGAGTCGGGTGAGCGTTTGGTCGGTAAACGTTAGTTCCGCGCGTGAATCGGTGCCGGTGCGAACGGCCGTTCCTTCATAGACGGTATCGTTCACGGCAGCGGAACGCGCTGCAGTCTGCCCGACTAGCAGGCGCACATCATGGATGGCTTCCGTCACGCGAGCTTGCTTTTGCTCGGTTGCCGAAAGGACGGCGACAATGCCGACAGCGGTGCCGATTAAAGTTATGGCAGCGAAAAGTTTTGAATTTGGGAAGTGAGTTTTCATCAGAGTGTTTTTCGATCTTATCATGGTCCTTGGCCCGGGCCACCCAGCGGCGGTGCAGCAGACAATGGTAGCGGATTCTTCGCGCCAACGCCGCCGAAAGTTCCACTGTTGGCCGGCGTGCCGGTTCCTCCAAAACCGAAATAGTTTGGATTATTCGTGAAAACATCCGCCTGTTGAGCCGAATTGATCGTGACCATGACGCCAGGGGAGATGTTGATCGTGTTCGCGGCGAGAATATTCGTGGGACTCGAGAGGGTCACATTGGATAGAAAATTGAGTGTGCCGTTACTTCCAGGGGCGTAGAGTTTTAGAATCGTGTCGGCGCCGAGAACGTTACCGGGGCCAATGTTGAGCGTCCCGTTCGTGCCCAGCGCTGAAATTTTGACGACGTCGCCGTGGATAGTCGCATTATTTAGAGTCGTACTACCCGCAAGGCCAGTCTGACGGATGTCCACTTCGGCCTGGGTGGCCTGAACAGTTCCGCTGACGCTTACGGAGGTGTCGCTGCCGCTGGCCAGGATTATTATTTGACCGCTGTTTCCCATGGCATCGAGGATGGTCCGAAGTTGCGCAGTACTGCTGACGGTTATCCCGCCCAGCGACTGGAGAGTGATCCCACCCCCAGTGGAAGTGACGGCCGAACTAACCGTAAGATTGTTACCCGCCAGGGCCTTGAATCCGCGGTGATTCTGAGCGGCACTGTTCAGCGTTACGGTTGAGCTTACATCGATGTCGCCTTCCGCCCGGAGCTGAACTCTATCGAGATTAGAGACCGGCGCGGCAAATGTAACGTTTGAGCCCATGCCGCGAGCGTAGACAAAAAGTTCGCCGAAATTTGCGAAGCTGATGCCGGACAGATCGATCGAGCCATTGAGAGAAATGAGAGCGACTTGCTGCATGCCGCCGAACGTAAAAACGGTCCCGGATGCAGAGGTGTTGATATTGCCCTGGCTGACAAGGCCCAGAGTTGGATAACCGTTGGAGTTCAAAACCGTCGGGTCTCCGTCGAGCTGCAGGGCGACGAATAAGAAACCCGGAATTGGAAGGGTATCAGCACTGGGACTGATGAAACCGCCACCGGTGCTGTTGACAAAATCGACACTGTCGAAGGACGACGGCGAGCTGCCAAGCCAAGTGGGCAACGGTCCGTCCAGAGCGGCACCGCGATAAATTTTTCCGAAATTGGTTATGCCGTTTGTGGTGATTGTCGGATCGGTATTGATGGCTGTGCCACTCGTGATGGCGTACGGATTAGGCACCGTGATCGCCGTTGGCGGTCCGAACTTAATGCTGCCGGCCGCCGCGGGGGGTGCTGCCACAATTGCTTGGCTGGTCGTGTCGATGGGATCGCTCGGGGGCGGATTCGAGGGCCCTTCCGATATTTCTGCTTGCTGCTGTTCGATCACCGCCAGAATCAAGTCGGCGTTCGGAAGCGTGGAAAAACTGGTAATCAACCTCGATGTCTTATAAACAAGGGCCGCATTGAATTTTGCCGGCTGAGTAATCCTTCCGTCCACGGTCCTCATCACCATTTCTCCTCCATGGACGATCGCCGCTTCCTCCGGGTGACCTGTTGGATAAAAGCGGCCGGTCCCTTCGAGCATGAGGAGTTTTGTGGGCAAACCCTTGTTGGATTCAAAGAGAGCCGTCCCGCCGGTAATCGCGGCGGTAACAGCTGCGGTGGCAATCTTTGCTTCGGCCCCGTTCCGTGGCACCTGCACCAGCACGGCGCCGCCGCCCAGTTCGATCGTACGAGCTCCTTCACTGAAACTGAAAATCGTGTTTGCACCCAGGCGCGTGATCGTTAAGTCGGAGAAGGTCAGCTCCGTGCGTGAATCTACTCCCGTGCGCACCGCTGTACCGGAACCCAGTTCATCGTTCACCGCCGCTGCGCGTGCTGCCGCCTGCCCGGGAAGCAATTTCACGTCGTTGATTATTTTCGTAACGCGCGCTGCCCGTAACTCTGCCGCGCCCGCCATCGGCGACATGACCGCAAAAGCAAAAAACAAAAACAGAATCGAGCCGGTGCCTGCGCCTGTTCTAAAAGGTTTCATATTCTACCGCGGGATCGGAAGCTAACGGCAAACACAAATGACGTCGCCGAAATGAGACAACAATGAATTCTCAAACACGCCTGAAATTGAAGAAGCATTTGCCGGGGCGCCAGTTATAGAGGTTTATCGCCTCTCAGGTCAAGTTGTTACGCAACGAGCCGGACATGTTCGCGCTTCAGAGTGCGCCGTCACCTTTGGAGCCAAAATCTGAGTCACAAACCAGAGCAGCAACCGCAACTGGTCCACGTCAGTGTTCACGGTGTGCGGATTCATCTTTTAGCTCTGGCGATTTGACTGTAGATCAATGCGGATGAGCGAAACCATGTCCGCACTGCGTGGCAAGAGTTGCGTTGCGTTGGGCACGGCGCTGCTGCTGGTCGCCCTGGTCGCGGCTTACGCAAACCATTTTCACAACAGCTTCCATTTCGACGACGCACACACGATCGAAAACAACGCGGCCATCCGCGAGCTGAGCAACATTCCGCTCTTCTTTCGCGACGCCACTACCTTTAGTTCGCTGCCGAGCAATCAATCGTATCGCCCACTCGTCTCGACGCTGCTCGCGATCGATTACCGTCTCGGCGGCGGACAGCAACCGTTCTGGTTTCACATGTCGATTTTCCCGCTCTTCGTCGCGCTCATCCTTCTCCTGGCATTTGTCGTTCATCGCTTGCTCGATCAAACGACGAGTTCGGTACGAAATAGCTGGATCGCGCTCGTCGCCGCTGGGTGGTACGGACTGCACCCGGCGAATGGAGACACAGTTAACTACATCATCGCGTCGGCTGAGGTAATCTCTACGCTCGGCGTGATCGCATCGTTCGCCGGTTACTTCGCCTTTCCTGGATTACGGCGGTATTACCTCTACGTTCTCCCGGCCGCGGTCGCGATCCTGGCAAAACCAACTGCCGCGATCTTCGCCGTGCTGTTCGCGATTTTTCATTTGCTGTTCCCGGACGAGAAAATCAAACGTAACAGCTTTGCTTGTTTCCTGGAGATCGTCGCCTCACTCCTGATCTGTGTAGCGATGTTGTTGTTCGTGCAGCACATGACCCCGCGCAGTTGGATCGCCGGCGCGGCGAACGTGCACAACTATTTGATCACGCAGCCGTACGTGGCGCTGCTTTATTTTAAAACGTTCTTCTGGCCGAGCGGGCTCTCCGCCGACTACGACTTAAATCCGTTCGTCACAACACACGATGCGCGTTTTTGGATCGGCTTTGCATTCGCCGTCTTTTTCAGCGCGGCGGCGATCGGGGCTGCTTTTTTCAAGAAGACACGCCTAATCGGCTTCGGTTTGCTTTGGTTTCTGATCGCACTTTTGACGACTTCGCTATTCCCGCTGGCCGAGGTGATGAACGATCACCGGACATTCCTTCCTTATGTCGGGCTCGCAATTGCGATCGCCGGCGCAGTGGCGTTGCTTATGGCTCGGCTAGATCGACAACGGAGTTGGACAAGAATCGCGGCCATTTGCGCGGTCGCACTGTTCCTTTGCGCAAACGGCTACGCCACGTTTCAGAGAAACAAGGTTTGGAAAAGTGAGGAAACTCTCTGGCGTGATGTCGTGTTAAAGAGCCCGGGCAACGGACGCGGCTTAATGAACTATGGCAACACCCTGATGGCGAAAGGCGATTACGAAGGAGCACTCGATTACTTCCACCGTGCCCAGGTTCTGACGCCGTTCTATCCGGTGCTCTTTATTAATCTTGCCATTGCCGAAGATGCGACGAAGCAGAGCGCGTCAGCCGAGCAACATTTCAAGGACGCGCTGCGACTCGCGCCGGCGAGCCCCGACAGCTACACCTACTATGCGCGTTACTTGCTCTCGCACTCGCGCGCCGATGAGGCGCGGGCGTTCGTGCAAAGCGCGCTGGCGCTGAGCCCGACTGACCTGACTGCGCGAGGTCTTCTCGCGCAAGCGAATGCTCAGGCAGTCAATCAACCGGCGACACAGACTGCGGAGTATTATCTCGCTCTCAGCCTCCAGTTTTATGGCGAAGAGCGCTTCGTCGAATCAATCGTCGCCTCCCGGCGCGCGCTCGACCTTCGCCCCGGCTACGCCGAAGCATGGAACAACATCGGCGCTGCTTACAATAAGCTCGGCCGCTACGTGGAAGCGGCCGCCGCTTGCGAGCAGGCATTGCGCTACAAACCGGACTTCGAATTGGCGCGGAACAATCTGCAATACGCCCGCGCGCACTCAGAGCAACCGGGCAAGTAGCGACCGCCGGCGATAAACTTTTATCGTCGCGCTTGTCATCCCTTCACACGCAGTCATTTTCGTGCGACTGCGGAAGACATCATGAAAATACTCGGCATGATCGGCGGCCTCGGCCCGGAGAGCACGGTTGTCTATTACCAGACGATCATTGAGCTCTATCGGGAGCGACAACCTGACGGCAGCTATCCCGAGTTCATCATTAATAGCGTTGATCTGAAGAAGGGACTCGATTTCATGGCCGTGAATGATCTTGCCGGTATGGCCAGATATCTTCTCGAAGAAATCGGAAAACTCGCGCGCGCCGGGGCCGACTTGGGGTTGATCGCAGCGAACACACCGCACATTGTTTTCGATGATGTCGCGCCTAAGTCGCCGATCCCGCTGATCAGCATTGTCGAGGCGACATGTGCGGCGGCGAAAGCGCAGAAGCTCAAGAAGCTTGGTTTGTTCGGCACACGTTTCACCATGCAGGGAGATTTTTATCCGAAGGTTTTCTCGCGCGATGGAATCGAGCTGGTGGTGCCGGATCCCAAGGATCAGGATTACATTCACGACAAATATCTGAACGAGCTTGTGCCCGGAATATTTCTGCCTGAGACCCGCGCCGGATTATTGGAAATCGTCGATCGATTGAAAGAGAAGATCGACATCGACGGCGTGATACTTGCCGGAACAGAATTGCCTCTTATTTTGCGCGATCCCGTGCACAATGGCATTCCGTTTCTCGACACGATGAAAATCCACGCGCAAGCTGCCGTTGCAGAAATGTTGTCATAACGGTGAAGACGCCCGAGCGATCGCAAAATAACCTTATCGTCGCCATTTTGGCCGCGTGGCTTTGCTTTGCCTTAGCAGTTGGAGTCGCGGGCTTATTTCGTAATGCCAGCGCTGGATTGGTCGCCCTGACAGTTTGGGGACTGGCAGCTCTTGTCTTGCTCGCCATTTGGAAAATTCCATTCATCCGAAATTGGGTTGCGATTGTGGATCTGCGCACCGTCATCGCGTTGCATCTTACCCGCTTTGTCGGGATTTATTTTTTGATCCTTGCTCAATACCGCAAATTGCCGCTCGGGTTTGCCCGACCCGCTGGAGTCGGCGACATCGTGATTGCCAGCGCGGCTGTTGTCCTTCTCGCTGCGCCACAGCTTCGTTCCTGGCAAAAACTTCTGCGCCTCTGGAATTTCATTGGGTTCATCGACATCATTTTCGTTGCCTTCAGTGCGCTCCGTTTCGGATTACAAGACTGGCAATCGATGGCCGCCTTGCGAACGCTGCCGCTCAGTTTGCTTCCAACATTTCTCGTCCCGCTCATCATCGCCTCGCACGTTTTGATCTTTGTCCGGCTGACCGCGCCAGACGCGCTCGCACCAAAACCTAAATGAAACGTGTCATCGGAATCGGTGGCATTTTTTTCAAGGCGAACGATCCGGAGAAACTGGCCGCCTGGTACAAGGAACATCTCGGCTTCGAGGTGGAAGACTGGGGCGGAGTTCGTTTTCAAGAAGGCGCTGGCGCCGATCTCCAGCCGAAACGACAATCACATATTGTCTGGTCGCCCTTCGAAGCGGACGCGGAGTACTTCAAGCCAAGCGAGAAACCATTCATGCTTAACTATCGCGTGCACGATCTCGACGCGCTTCTCGCGCAACTGCGCAGCGAAGGCGTCGATGTCGACCCGAAAACCGAGAAATCCGAATTCGGCTATTTCGGCTGGATCATGGATCCAGAAGGAAACCGTATCGAACTTTGGGAACCGCCGCCCGCGAAGTGAGGCCACGAACGCTGGTTATCGCGTGCCTAATGTTCTGTGTGGCGGCTAACGCACAGGAAAAGATAGGCACGATCCGTTACGTCGCCATTGGTGATTCCTATTCGATTGGTGAAGGAGCAACGCCTAACGAATCGTGGCCGGCGTTGATGACGCGCCACTTGAAGACGCAGGGAGTAGATATCGATCTTGTCGCCAATCCATCAGTAACTGGTTGGACAACCAAGCAGGCGATCGATCGCGAACTGCCGATCTTCAACGAATCCAAACCAAACTTCGCCACGCTACAGATTGGCGTGAACGACTGGGTGCAAGGAATCGATGAGACAACCTTTCGGAAACACTTTACCTACTTACTCGATCGAATGCTCGAAGTGCTTCCGAACAAGAAACGGTTACTTGTCGTCACGATTCCAGATTTTGGAGTAACTCCGACCGGTCCGAAGTACGCGCGCGGGCGCAATATTTCCGAAGGTCTTACTCGCTTTAATCAGATCGTGATTGAAGAAGCGAAGAGACGCGGGCTGCCCGTTGTCGATGTTTTCGAGCTTAGCAAGAAGATGGGTAGCGATCGATCGTTAGTTGCCGCGGATGGATTGCATCCTTCTGCCAAAGAATACGCTGAGTGGGAGAAAATTATTTTTCCAATCGCGCTGGAGTTGCTGAGGCAGTGAACGGATTGGAACTTGCAGAGCCTTGGTCTGGCTGCTCGCGGTATGGCTGATGGCGTTGATATAACGCAAGCCGTTTCTCACCATTCTTGCGTTGATCATCCGGCAAGTCTTTTCGCTCAAGGTAGGCCTTTTCCCAAATAATTGCATCGTCGAAATCGCCGTTTTCAGCAAACACGGCCGCGCAAGTGTCCCAAATGTGCCATTCGTCTGGTCTGAGCTCGAGTGCGTCATCAACGTTTTCGGCAGCTTTGCCGCCGTCTCGAAGGCGATCGTCGGGACAAGTCGCGAAGAACCACGCAAGATTGTTCTCAATACCGGTACCCCACTGCGGATCGAGTTTGCCAACCATCAACAAATCTTCGAGAGCTTTGTCATACTGCCCAGCTCGCTCCAAGGAACGTGCGCGGTTGAAATAGAATTCGGCCGTCTGAGGATCGAGTCGAATCGCCTCGTTATGATCGGCGATCGCTCGTTCGTGATTGCTCTTTTTGCTAAAAGCGACTCCGCGTGAGCTATAAGCATCAGCATTCTTCGGGTTGAGTTTGATGACTTCGCTGAAGTCAGCAATAGCTTGTTCGTATTCTTTACGTTCTGAGTGAGCAAAACCACGTGTGCCATATGCTTGCCAAAAATCCGGCTTCAATTGCAATGCACGATCGGCGTCCGCTATTGCCAGATCGTAGCGATGGCTCTCGCTGTAGAAATATGCTCTGGCACCATACGTTTCTGCATTATTCGGTTGGAGTCGGATCGCTTCGTCAAAATCAGCCTGTGCTTCATCATTAGCTCCGCTCAGCGCATAACTGCTGGCGCGAAGGAGACGCGCTCTGACGTTGTTGGGTTCGAGCTCTATGACTTTTGAGAACGCGGCCACGGCTTTATCGTACTGTTTCATCTGCTTAAGAAATGTCGCGAATTCCAGCCAGTAGAATGCATCATCGGGGTTCAGCCGAATGGCCGCGAAGTAGTCTGCACGCGCGCTCTCAAAATGCTTCGTCTGTTCGTAGAACGCGCCACGCGCGCCATATTCGTTAGCGAGGTTGATACGCAACAGTCTCGGCGCTGGTTGGGGCGGTCCTTGGACTACATTTTTGTCGATCTCGATCGCTCTCGTGAAATCATTGATTGCTTGATCGTATTCCTTTCGATGGCCGTGGAGGAATGCCCGCACAATCAGGGCTTGCGTGTAATCAGGTTTGATTTGTAATGCGCGATCCGCCTCGGCCACTGCAATATCGAAATTGCCTCGACGTTTAAAAAACCAGGCGCGGGCCCGATAGATTTCATGATTTTTGGGATCTAACCGAACTGCCCCATCGAGCTCAGCACGCGTCTTACCGAAGTCACCCATAGCCTCATAAATTTCGGATCGCACGACACGAGCCATGGGATGTTTTGGCGACAAGCGTACCGCGTTATCGAGGTCGGCGAGCGCTTTTTCGTTGTCGCCTATTCCCCTGTAGGCAATACCGCGTTGATAATAGCTATCGGCCCGCGTCGGACGATACGCGATCGCAATCGATAAATCTGCGATGGCGGCATCCCAAAACTTGCGATCGCCGTAGGGAGCTCCCCACACTTTCATTGGCATCTCAGCTCCCGCGTTCTTGTCGTTATAGGCTGAGCCGCGTTTGTAATACGCTTCCTCGAATTCAACTCGGAGCTGAATTGCTTTCGTGAAATCCTCTATCGCCTTATCGGGCTCGCCTTTGTCGGCATAGGCAATCCCGCGGCTATAGTACACATCCGGGTTATCAGGGAGCCGCCGCAGCACTTCGGAGTAATCGTCGACGGCTGCGTCAAAGAAGCGCAATTTGTAGAACGTGTCAGCCCGATAGCCGAATGCTGCGGTCGCACTTGGGTCGAGTTGGATAGTCGAATTGAAATCTCTGGCCGCCTTCCAAAGCTCGTTTTTGCCCACACGAATTATTCCTCGAATGTAGTAGGCATCGCTAAGTGTTGGATCCAGACCGATGGCTTCGGATAGCTCCGTTAGGGACTTCGCGAAGTTCTTCTTTGAGAAATAAGCAGAGCCTCGAATGTAGTATGCCTCGGCGTTCTCGGGATCGAGATTGAGCGCTTGTGAAGCATCGGCCATCGCTTGCTCAAATTGTTTTTTATCGAGCCTCGCTGTAGCGCGACAGCAATAAGCATCCGAAGATTTCGGATTCAATTGAATAGCTTCCGAAGCATCTGCGATTCCCTTGTCGTCGTCGTGCAGCTTTATATGCGTGCGTCCCCGGTTGACGTACGCTTGCATAAATTTTGGATTCAAGTGTATCGCTTCTCCGAAATCGGCTAGAGCATGCTGATGATCCCCTTTTCGATAATAAGCGACGCCACGGCCGTTACGGGCGTCAGCGCTTTTTGGGTTCGCTTCGATGGCCTTTGAGAAAAGGTCGATTGCTCGATCGAAATCGTTCTGGTCGACTGCCTGCTCGGCCTGCTTGATTTGGTCCTGCGCTTTTAGGGAGGACGAACAAAAAAGCAGGGCGATCACGATGAAAAGAGTGACGCGAAATAAGGAGCACCGGCTCATCAACAGCTGAATCGGATTTACGTGTAAAAATGACGGTGCGATCACGTGAAGAAAATCGCAAATCGGAGATTAAAATGGATTGGGCGGTGAGGGTTTCGAACCCCCGACCCTCTCGGTGTAAACGAGATGCTCTACCACTGAGCTAACCGCCCGATTGTTTCTCACGTGCTCGACCGATTCCTCGCGATTGTTACCTTAACTTGTCGGAAGCGCGAATTAAAAACTGATTACTTCCTCTCTAAACGCTTTGTGTTGCCGATAAAGTTCGAGCCGATTCTCCGCCTCTTTACGACCGACGTCGTGTGCGGGTATCACTTCCAGTGCGAGTTTCTCATATTTGAGCGCCTGATCAAAGGCACTATTTTCCGCGCAAGCGGCAGCAAGCGTATCGATATATCGCCAATTCTTCCACCGTGACAATTCACAGGCTCTTGTCGCTGCTGCCACAGCTTTTGCGCCATCACGTCCTATTGAATCTGGAAATGTGGCCTGAAACCAAGCGATAGAATTTAATGCTCTGCCAAGTTGGTTGGGGTCGAGTTTTGCGATTGCCTCCAAATCCTCACGCGCCCGCGACTCATTCCGTCTTGCGCTGTCGAGAACGACTCGAGTGATCCGAGCCGTAATTAACTTCGGATTGAGCCGCAGCGCGGTGTCGCAATCGTTCATTGCCTGATCGAATTGTCTCTGTTTAATTTTGATAAGGGCTCGTTCGTTGAAATTATCAGCGGATCGCGGGTTGAACCTGATTGCTTGGGCAATATCCTTTGCTGCTTCGTCAACTCTGCCCTTGTAGCGTAGGACAGCGGCGCGCTGAAGATAGGCACGCCAGTGGGCTGAATCGATACGGATCGCCTGGGCGTAATCCTTCATTTCTTTTTCGAATTCGCCCCTTTGATCCATATCCAAGCCATGATTGACATATGCCGCTGCGTTTTTCGGGTCGAGTCTGATCGCTTCATCGTGGTCTCGCAGAGCCCTATTGAAGTCCTTCTTCATAAAGTACGCGTTGCCGCGTCGCATGATGGCGAGTGACGCAGCCACTCGTCCGATCTTCATCGCTAACGCGGCATTGCAGAGTTCAATAGCGCGATCAAAATCGCCGGATTGACATGCACTGTTCTCCGCGCGCATTAACTCGGGGTAAGTCTTTCCGGCTGGCAGGGATCCCGCGGTGAACAAAATGCCGGTCACAATTGCCGCGGCTATCCAACTGTAGTTCGTGAAAGTGGTCATCTTTTGAATTTACTTGACGCCGTCGTTTCGTAAACGAGCGGTCGTCTGGCGCTATGAGATGTTTTGAAGATCTTAAAGCCGGCGACCGATTCAAGTCGAGTGCCTACGAAGTCAACGAAGCGGGAATTATCTCGTTCGCGCAGGAATTCGACCCGCAATCGTTTCATCTCGATCCGGTAAAAGCAGGACAAACCATCTTTAAAGGACTGATCGCCAGTGGCTGGCATACGGCGGCGATTACGATGCGTTTGTTTGTGCAAACGCTGAATTTTGCCGAAGGCGCGATCGGTCTCGGTGTTGATGAGTTGCGCTGGCCGAACCCGGTCCGGCCGAACGACGTCTTGCAAGTCGAAACGGAGATTGTCGATCTTCGCGAATCGCGGTCGAAACCGAACCATGGCATCATTCGGCTGCGGAATGTAACCAGCAATCAGCGTGGAGAGATTGTCCAGACGATGATGGCATCAGCGCTTGTCCCGAAGCGGAGAGTGAAGTAGTCGAAAACTAATCGCGCGACACACGTTTGGTTAGTTATGAGGCTGACGGACTATTTCCAAAGTAAGATTAATAAGTGCCGTCCGAATCTAGCTCTAACCAACAAAGTTAATTATGCCCTTGCGCGACATGAAACTTTGCTCTATCGGAAACTACTATGAATTTATCACTCAAGGAGCTTGAACGGGCAGTTGGAATCCGGCGGAAGATTGATGCGCTGGAAAGGCAATACTCCAGTTTGTTTGGTGGCAAGGCTGGCGGCGGCGCGGCAGGGGGTGGTCGCAGGGGCCGGCGAATGTCAGCAGCATCACGGGCCAAGATCGCAGCGGCAGCGCGGGCGCGATGGGCCAAAATAAAAGGACGCGGCGCGGGCAAGAAAGGTGGGAAACGAAAAGGCGGTATTACAGCGGCCGGTCGTAGAAAACTTTCGCAGATGATGAAAGCTCGCTGGGCAGCAAGAAGAAGAGCGCAGCGAAGATAAATCGCGAACAATCTTCAGCGACTAAGCAATCTCATCATCGCTTCGGGATAACGCGATCCGGCGAATGCATCTTTCGGCGCAACGTCATCGATCCGTTCCAGATCTTTGCTGGTAAGATCGACATCGAGCGCACCGACGTTCTCCTGTAAATATTTGCGGCGCTTTGTGCCCGGGATTGGAACGATGTCGCCGCCTTGGGCGAGTACCCAGGCCAGCGCAAGCTGTGCCGGCGTGCATCGCTTTTCGCGCGCAATCTCTTCGACCCGCTTCACCAGATCGAGATTGCGCTGAAAGTTCTCTTTCTGAAATCGCGGCGTCGTGCGGCGATAATCATCTGCCGGCAAGTCTTCCGGTTTTTGAATTTTCCCGGTTAGAAATCCGCGACCTAGCGGACTGTAAGGAACGAAACCGACTCCAAGTTCGCGGCAAACGCCGAGGATTTCGCCTTCCGGGTCGCGGGTCCAGAGCGAGTATTCCGATTGCAGCGCCGTGATCGGATGGGCAGCATGTGCGCGGCGAATTGTGTCGGCGCCAGCTTCGGACAATCCAAGGAAGCGCACTTTGCCTTCCTGCACTAACTCCGCCATTGCGCCGACCGTTTCCTCGATCGGCGTCCCCGGATCGACGCGATGCTGATAATACAAGTCGATGCAATCCATCTGCAGCCGGCGCAGACTTCCTTCGCATGCCCGTTTCACATAATCCGGTTTGCCGTTGAAGCCCCGGAACTCCGGCTTTTCCGGATCGCGCAGGATGCCGAACTTGGTGGCGATCACGACCTGTTCGCGATGCCCCTTCAATGCGCGCCCGACCAACTCCTCGTTCGTGTGCGGGCCGTAGATGTCGGCGGTGTCAAAGAAAGTGATCCCGAGCTCGAGCGCGCGATGAATTGTAGCGAGCGATTCCTCATCATCGCGACCGCCGTAAAAATCGGACATGCCCATGCAACCGAGCCCGATGGCGGAGACGATCGGGCCGCCGCGTCCGAGTTTTCGCTGTTTCATGTTTGTCCCACCCAAATGCGCGGCGCGAGATCTTCCCAGCGCTGCCGGATTGCTTGAAATTCCGTTTCACTGAGCGGACCGGCCTCTAGCAATTTCGCATCTTGTTGCCAGCGGTCGGGTCTTTTCGTTCCGACGATGGCAGTGTGAACTCCGGGGACAGTGAGCGTAAACCGCAGCGCAATCGAGATCGTCTTCTCCAAGTCCGAAGTGTGCAGAAAATCGTAATTTAGTTTTCGCAACCGCTCCCAGTATTCGTGGTGATAAGAATCGATCGGTTTGTGACCGGTTTTCCAGGCCACGTTGGCGAGGGGCCGCTTGGCGATGACGCCCATTTTTTTCTCGCGCGCCAGCGGCATGGTTAGATCAATCGCTTCCTGATCGGCAATGCTGATTGAGACTTGCAACGTGTCGAACGCGCCGCATTCCACCGCAAAATGCGCCGCCCGGCTGTCGCCACTGTAGCCGATGTAGCGCGTGTAACCCTTCTCGCGTGCCGTTTGCAGAGCCGCGATTGCTTCCCCTTTGCGCAACTCCGATTCCGAACAGCTATGCAACTGGACGATGTCGATCTTGTCGGTCTTCAGATACTGCAAACTGCGCTGGATGCTTTGCAGAATAGAATCTCTCGACCAATTCGCGCCGCTTTCTGCTCCATGCGGATGGCCGCATTTGGTAAAAAGATAAAACTCATTGCGCCGGTCGGTGATCGTTCGACCAATCAGCTCCTCGCTGCCGCGATAACATTCCGCTGTGTCGATCACATTCAGGCCGGCATCGAGCGCGCTGTTCAACAATGTCGATACGGTTTCCTCCGACGCTCCTTCAAAGCCGATTTCCGCGCCGCCAAAGCCGAGCCCGGAAACATCCATGTCTGTTTTTCCAAGTCGTCGCTTTTCCATTGCCATCCCAAATCAACCGCGGATTACGCGGATGTACACGGATAAACGCAAAAGAAATCTGTGCAATCCGCGATATCAGCGAGATCCGTGGTCAAAACACCAGCCGCGTTTTTCCCGAACCCCGCTCGATTCGACCGATTCGTTTCGCTTTTAAGATCGACATCGTTCTTTTCGCGTCGCGTTCGGAAACAATCGCGGCCATGCCGATGCCCATGTTGAACACCTGATACATTTCTATCGGGTCGACATTTCTGTTTTGCTGGAGCAGCTGAAAAATGCGCGGAACGCGCCAGCTTTTTGTTTCGATGACCGCGTCGCAATTTTTCGGAAGAATACGAGGCAAATTGTCGATCAAACCGCCGCCGGTGATGTGAGCGAGTCCTTTGATCATGCCCCTGGGAAGCTTCGCCAGTAGCGGCTGATAATTCTTGTGCGCCCGCAGCAGTTCCGCGCCGACGGTCTCTTTCAATCCCGCCAAACGTGACGACGGCTTCAGTTTCATCTTCTCGAACAAGATTTTCCGCGCGAGCGAATAGCCATTCGTGTGCAAACCATTCGATGAAAGACCAAGCACGACGTCGCCAGGTTTGATTGTCGATCCGTCGATCATCTTGGCGCGATCAACCACGCCGACGATGCACCCGGCGAGATCGTATTCGCCTTGGCGATACATCCCGGGCAGTTGCGCGGTTTCGCCGCCGATCAATGCACAACCCGCCGCTCGACAACTTCTCGAAAATCCGCGCAGCAGTTGATCAAACACGCGCGGCTGGAGTTTTTCGCAGCCGATGTAATCGAGAAAAAACAGTGGCCTAGCGCCGAGCACGGCGATGTCATTGACGCAATGGTTCACCAAGTCGGCGCCGACGGTGTCGTGCTTGTTCATCGCGAACGCAATTTTCAACTTTGTGCCGACGCCATCGATGCTGGCGACGAGCACTGGGTCGCGCATTCCAGGAAAACTCGCGCGAAACAAACCGCCGAAGCCTCCAATCCGGCCGAGCACTTGCGGCCCGTGAGTTTGCCGAACGAGTGATTGAATGCGGCGCTTTAGCCGGTTGCCAAGATCGACATCTACGCCCGCGCGTGCGTAGGCTTTTTTCGAGCGCGGTGGCATTGACGCGCGGTTACTTCAAATCCGCGAACAATGTCGGATGTGTTTCCTGATCGGCGAGCGCTTTAGCTCGGGCTTCGCGTTTTTCCATGATGAATTTGTCGAGCGCGGGATCGACGGGCAGGGGATAATTGCCGGTGAAACAGGCGAGACAGAATTCATTCATCGGTTTGCCGGTAGCGCGCACCATTCCTTCGACATCCAGATAACCGAGGCTGTCTACCCCGAGATATTTGCCGATCTCTTCCATCGACATCTGATTGGCGATCAATTTTTGCGGATCAGGAAAGTCGATCCCGTAATGGCAGGCGAAACGGTGCGGCGGACAACTCACACGCATGTGCACTTCTTTGGCGCCGGCTTCGCGCAAGTTCACGACCCGCGCCCGCGACGTCGTGCCGCGGACAATCGAATCGTCGATCACCACGACGCGCTTTCCGGCGACCATTTCCTTGATCAAGTTCAATTTCACCCGCACATCGAAATCTCGGATGAGTTGGCTCGGCTGCAAAAATGTGCGCCCGATGTAGTGATTGCGCACAAAAGCGTGCTGATAGGGAATTTTGAGTTCCTCTGCGAAACCAAGCGCCGCGTAATTGCCCGAGTCGGGCACCGGGACAACGATGTCGGCATCGACCGGAAATTTCCGCGCGAGTTCGCGTCCCATTTCTGTCCGCACCTTGCCTACATTCACGCCGCCGATCATGCTGTCCGGCCGCGCGAAGTAAACGTACTCGAACATGCAGAAAGCCGGCTGCTGCGGTTGAAACGGAAATTCCGAGCGCAATCCGTTTTCATCGATGATCAGCACTTCGCCCGGCTCAACTTCGCGAATAAATTCGGCGTGAATGAGATCGAAGGCGCACGTTTCGGAAGCGAGTATGTAAGCATCGTCGAGTTTGCCGAGCGACAGCGGTCGCCATCCGAACGGGTCGCGCACGGCGATGAGTTCGCGCTCGCTCATGATCAGAAGTGAGAATGCGCCTTCGATTCGGCGCAATGCAGACAACACGCTGGCGCCGTTGTCGGCCGGTCGCGCCAGCAAATGCAAAATGATTTCGCTGTCAGCCGTGGTTTGAAAAATCGAACCTTTGCGCTCGAGCTCGTCGCGCAAAACGTCCGCGTTAATCAAGTTGCCGTTGTGCGCGATCGCCATTTGTCCGCGCACGCAGTCGACCACGAACGGTTGCGCATTTTTGATCGTGCTCGTTCCGGTGGTGGAATAGCGCGTATGACCAATGGCGCGCATGCCCTTCAATTTTTCCAGCTCGTTCTGACCAAAAACTTGCGAGACCAAGCCCATGTCCTTGTGCACGAGGAACGATGTGCCCGGACCGTTGCTGGTGACGATGCCGGCGCTCTCCTGTCCGCGATGTTGCAAGGCAAAGAGGCCGTAGTAGCTCAGCACTGCGGCCTTCGGATGACCGAACACACCAAAAAGGCCGCACTCGTGGTGAGGATAGGTCTCGGCCTCAGTTGGCTCGGGGATGTCGATCTTGTCTGGAGAGGTCATACTGAATAATCCATGAAATGGAGCACCGTTCAATGCCGCGTTTTTAATCACAGATTGGGAATTCGCTCGGCCGACGAATCGCTTTCCAATGCGTGCCGAATGCTGTTCCACCAATCATCGTGAAGATCGGCGATGGGCCATTGGAAATTTTCGTTGTTCGCGCGGATCTGAAGCCGCTCGCCGCCGACTTTCCCAAGTTCGCGAAATGGAACATCGCGCTCACGCAAGATCGACATTGTCTTTTGAAGGCTGCTAGGCGCTACTGAAATCACGACCCGTGACTGCGATTCGTTGAAGAGAACTTGATCGGCGCGCAAATCGTGCGCCCCGAGATCGACATCGGCTCCGAGAAGTCCACCAGGGCTAAAGCAGCATTCGGCCAGCGTGACCGCGAGGCCACCCTCGGAGCAATCGTGTGCGTTTTTTAGCAACCCTTCGCGGATCAGATCGCGCACCGCATTTTGGATTTTGATTTCGTAGGCAAGATCGACGCGTGGCGGAGGACCTTCTTTTCGATTGTGGCAAACTTTCAGAAACCGGGAACCGCCGAGTTCGTCGCCGATTTCGCCAACGAGAATGATCGAGTCGCCAGCTTTCTTGAACCATTGCGTCGTGATATGGCGTTCGTCATCGACGAGTCCAACCATCCCGACCGTGGGCGTGGGATCGACTACTCCGGCCGGGCTCTCATTATATAGAGAGACATTTCCGCCGGTGACCGGGGTTCCGAAAGCGCGGCAAGCCTCGGCGATTCCTTCGACCGCTTCCCGCAACTGCCAGAAATTTTCCGGCTTGTAGGGATTGCCAAAATTCAAATTGTCCGTGACGGCGAGTGGCTTCGCGCCGGAGCACGTGAGATTACGCGCCGCTTCGGCGACGGCGATCTTGCCGCCTTCCCGCGGATCGAGCCGGCAATAGAGCGAATTGCAATCAGTGGTGGCAGCTAAAATCTTGTTCGCGTAGCGAACGAAGAAAACGGCGGCGTCCGATCCCGGCTTTACAACGGTTCCGGTCCGCACGGTGTGGTCGTACTGATGATAAACCCAATTCTTTGACGCGATCGTCGGGTCGCGGAGTAGCTGGCGCAGAGAATCTCGCACAAAGTCCACAACGGTCACAGAGGTCTCTGGAGGAAAAGAAATGGTCTTCAAAAAATCCTTTGGGTCCTTTGTGGACGTTGTGTGAGTCGGTTTCTTCGCTTCACGCGAATAAAGCGGCGCTTCGTCCGCGAGGGGTTTCGCTGGAATTTCTGCGGCGATTGAGCTGTTGTTGCGCACGCGCATCATGCCGTCATCCGTCACGCGTCCGATCTCCGCGCAGGGGACATCCCATTTATCGAAAATTTCGCGGACGATACTTTCTTTTCCGCGCTTGGCGATGATCAACATCCGCTCCTGCGATTCGCTGAGCAAAATTTCATAGGGTGTCATGCCCGGTTCGCGCTTCGGCACTTTCGCCAGATCGATCTCAATGCCGCTATCGCCACGGCTGGCGGTTTCGCATGTCGAACAGGTGAGACCGGCTGCACCCATGTCCTGAATTCCAGCGACCGCATCGCGCGCGAGTAGTTCGAGGCAAGCCTCGAGCAGGAGTTTCTCTTTGAATGGGTCGCCTACCTGCACAGCCGGGCGATCCTCGCGCGATTCTTCGGTCAATTCGCGCGAGGCGAAAGCCGCTCCCGCCAAACCATCGCGACCGGTCTCCGCGCCAACATAAAAGACGGGATTGCCCACGCCGCGCGCCGTGCCCCGCGCGAGCTCGTCGTGACGCAGAACGCCGAGGCAAAAAACATTTACCAGCGGATTGCCCTCGAAACTCTCGTCGAAATAAATTTCGCCGCCGATGGTCGGAATGCCGATGCAATTGCCGTAGTGGGCGATACCGGAGACGACGCCGGTGAAAAGGCGACGGTTTGCCGCGATTTGTTTTTGTCGATCTTCTGTGGTGGCAGGCGTCTCGCCTGTATCGCGGCCGACACGGCCGCCGCTACAGTTTTCCGTGATTGGTCCAAAGCGCAGCGAGTTCAGGCAAAACTCCGGCCGCGCGCCCATGGTGAAGATGTCGCGAATGATTCCGCCCACGCCGGTGGCGGCGCCCTGGAAGGGCTCAATCGCGCTCGGGTGATTGTGGCTTTCGATCTTAAACGCGATGGCCCAGCCGTCGCCGATATCGACCACGCCGGCGTTTTCCTCGCCGGCTTTGACGAGAATGTTCGAGCCGGTAGTTGGAAATTTCTTCAGCTCTTTTCTCGAATTCTTGTAGGAGCAATGCTCGCTCCACATAACGGAGAAGATTCCGAGTTCGGTGAAGTTCGGTTCGCGGCCGAGTATTTTCCTGATGCGCTCGAATTCCTCCGGGGTGAGGCCGTGTTTCGCCACCAGCTCCGGAGTAACAACCGGATCGGCGGTCGGTTTAGCGCTGGTCATCGACAGCGCACGTTAACTGATCCCGGACGTGACTCAACTCACGAAAGTCTCCGGGATCGGCCAGACAAATCCTGAAATGCGTTGAATAGCGTTGTTATCACGACCGTCCAAATAGATAACGAGCGGTCGCCTGGCGCGACCGTTCATCGCATGCCTGAGTTGGAAGAGACCAGGTGGGAAATCAACAAAAGGGAGAAAATTAATGAAAAAGACAATGATTACGTTCGGCTGCGCGCTGATCGCGCCTTTGGCCTTTGCGCAGACGAGCACAACGACCACTGAAACAACCAAAGTGAATCCCGCTACGGGAACAACGACCACGGAAACCACGACCACATATTCATCGGGCACGGTAACGACATACGAGCCTGGAAAGACGATCGTGGTTAAGAGCGAGCAGGGTCCGGTGAGCTTCGCTCTCGGCACGGCTGCGCGCATCGTTGACGGTGCGGGCAGAATCGTGACAGCCCCGCTGCGGTCCGGTCAAAAGGTGAAGGTTTACTATACCGGCCCCGGCGAGAAGCGCGTGGTTGAGCGCGTGGTAGTCGAGGACTGAGAACCAAGAGGCAGGCTGTTCCTGCCAGAATTCAGAGCCGCAGGGTCGCATGTCGATCCTGCGGCTTTCTGTTTGGTGTAGTGGCGCGTGTCCTCACGCGCAATTGGGGAGGATCCTGCGGCTGAGGACAGCCGCCTCTACATTGCCGAAATTTGCGTTTCGAGTGCAAATCGCAGAACATTGCGCCGTGGCTTTTGACTTGAAAGAAATCATCGCGGCGCGGCTTGGGGAAAATTATCAGCTCCATGAGCGGCACCTGAACCGCACGCTGGTGGCGGCGCAGCGCGTCATCGGTTTCGACAAGGTTTATGCCCGGGCCGAGGGCGCGTACCTCTACGACATGGATAACCAGCCGTATCTCGATTTCTTGAGCGGCTACAGCGTTTTCAACATCGGGCGCAATCATCCCGTGGTGGAAAAGGCAATTCGCGACGTGCTCGATCTCGATCTGCCAAATATGGTGCAAATGGATTGCTCGCTTTTGAGTGGCTTATTGGCCGAAGCGATCACCAAACGCACGCCGTCGCATCTCGATGCCGTTTTCTTTTGCAACTCCGGCACCGAGGCGATGGAAGGCGCGCTAAAATTTGCGCGCGCTGCGACCGGACGGAAGCGCGTCGTCTCACTCGCGAGTGCATTTCACGGATTGAGTCTCGGCGCGCTTTCGCTGATGGGCTGCGAAAGTTTCACGGAAGGCTTCGGGCCGCTCATGGAAGGCTTTGATGCGCGCGTGGCGCTCGACGACATCGAAGAGTTGGATCGACAACTGCGATCGCGTGACGTAGCGGCGTTCGTGATCGAAACGGTGCAAGGCAAAGGTTGCCAAACGCCCGCGACCGATTTTTTTATGCGTGCCCAGGAGCTTTGTCGCAAGTACGGGACACTCCTGATTTCCGACGAAGTGCAGACCGGACTTGGTCGCACCGGAAAAATGTTTGGCTTTCAACATTGGAATCTGGAGCCGGACATCATCACCCTGGCGAAGACGCTGAGCGGCGGCTACGTGCCGTGCGGCGCGATCGTGGCGCGACGCGACATTTATCAAAAGACGTTCAGCCGGATGGACCGTTGCGTGGTCCATTCAACGACCTTCGGCCGCAATAATCTGGCGATGGCGTGCGGGCTCGCTGCGCTGGAAGTGATCGACAATGAAAAGCTGGTTGAGAACTCCGCGAAAATGGGCGCGTTGCTCATGGAAAAGATCGACACGTTGCGCGCGAAACATTCGTTCATCAAGGAAGTTCGCGGCAGAGGGCTCATGATCGGGATCGAATTTCATGAGCCGCAGGAATTCAAATTGAAAATGGCGTGGAAGCTTCTGCATAAGATCGACAAGGTGCTTTTTGCGCAAATGATCGTGACCCAAATGCTGAGCAAACATCGCATCCTCACGCAAGTGGCCGGCCATGCCATGGACGTGATGAAGATTCTGCCGCCGCTCATTATCGGCGAACGCGAAGTTGATATGTTCGTTAACGCACTCGATGAAGTGCTGACCGAATGCCGTAAATTTCCGGGACCAATGTGGGAACTCGGGAACAATTTCGTGCGCGCCGCACTCGGCTCGAAGCGCTCCGCCGAGCCGCGTCCGGTTTCAGCCTAGCTAATCGAGCGGACTCTTCACGCTGATGCCGGGACGATTCAGGACGTGCGTATAAATCATCGTCGTACTCACGTCCTTGTGACCTAACAACTCCTGCACCGTACGAATGTCGTATCCTTTCTCCAGCAAGTGCGTGGCGAATGAGTGCCGGAGCGTGTGACATGTTGCCGGCTTGTTGATTCCGGCTTGGCTTATCGCTTCCTTCACTGCGCGCTGAAGGATACTTTCGGCGATGTGATGACGCTGCTTTTCTCCTGAGCGTGGATCGATCGAAACCCGCGGAGAGGCAAACACGTATTGCCACATCCACTGTCGGTTTGCATTTGGATACTTGCGTGTAAGTGCGTGCGGCAAGTGTACCCCGCCAAATCCATCGGCCAAATCCTGTTCGTGTTGCGAGCGGCGCTTGAGCAAATGCCGCTGTAAAGCTTGGGCAAGATTTGTTGGCAGCATGGTGACGCGGTCTTTGCCGCCCTTGCTGTCGCGCACCGTGATGGTCAAATATCCAAGATCGACATCCTTGACTCGGAGGCGGACACATTCCATCAATCGCAGGCCGCTTCCGTAAAGCAGTCCGGCCATCAATTTCATCGTTCCGTGAAGGTACGAAAAGATCCTGCGCGCTTCTGCGCGCGTGAGCACGACGGACAAGCGCGCGGGTTTCTTGGCGCGTTCGACATTGTCGAGCCAACCGATCTCTTGCTGGAGAACTTCGCGGTAAAGAAAAAGCAACGCGCTCAGGGCTTGATTTTGCGTCGAAGCTGCGACATTCGCCTTTGCCGCCAGATAAGTGAGAAATGCGGTGATCTCGGCTTCGGCCATTTGGGCCGGATGGCGCTTGCGGTGAAAAAGAATAAAGCGCTTGATCCAGTCGCAATAAGCCTGTTCGGTCCGAATGCTGTAATGTTTGCGTCGATATCTCGTTAGGCCGCATGAAGCTCACCTTGGGGATTATTATCGTGTTGGCCAGCTGTGCAGTTGCGGGTTTTTTGCTCCACCATCGTTGGGTGCGGCCCCATCTCATCTCGCCGCGCGGCGACATTACGTTCCGCGAGGGAGGCAGCCCGGGCATTGCAATCGCTGCTTCCTCACCGGAAGTCGCTTATATCGTATCATGGATCGATACTCATCAGACTGGGTGGCACCTTTCCTTTGTCACATACGCGCCGCATGCGACGCTCAGTTCCGACACGTTCCACATCAACGTCGGGGATAACTTCTTGGTTTTGAATTACGCTCGACATGAAGGCCATTCTTTTGTGGAGCTTGTGCGTGATCTTCCCGCAGAGGACCAGCTTTTTTGGCGCAGCGTCATTAGCCGCATCAAACAGCCTAACCAGGCGATGCAGCCAACCGCTGGCCGCTCCGATACCTCGCTTCACTTTATGAAGACACATCCATTGCAGT
>DASYVQ010000148.1:0-30198 GCA_035936875.1 Chthoniobacterales bacterium | reverse complement strand
AATGCATCGCCATCGTTGATCAAGGCCAGGACGCGGTCCGCAAAGTCCGCGAGGTGCTCGGACCGACCGATCCAGCCAAAGCGCCACCTGGCTCGATTCGGAAGGAATTCGGCCAGACTATCATGATCAACGCCGCGCACGCTTCGGATTCGGTGGAAAACGCCAGGCGCGAGATGGCGATCGTGCGTGTGGACGAAAACAATTTCAAACCTTTGATTGAAAACTTTTACCGCCGCCAATAGTGTGCGCTCCTTGATTTTTCTGACATTCTAAACCGACATGGAAATTTCCGAACGCGCCGCCCTATTAACTCCTTCGCTCACGCTTTCCATCGACAGCAAAGCCAAGGCGATGAAAGCCGAAGGCATCGATGTTTGCGGCTTCGGCGCAGGCGAACCGGATTTCGACACGCCCGAGCACATCAAAGCGGCGGCGATTGAGGCGCTCCAGGCCGGTTTCACAAAATACACGCCTAGTGCCGGCATTCCGGAATTGCGGCAGGCGATTGCGGAAAAACTGGCGGCTGACAACGAACTGACTTACCGCGCCAGCCAGGTCATAGTGAGCAACGGCGCGAAGCATTCCTGTTACAACGCCATCCTGGCCACTTGTCAGCCCGGTGATGAAGTGATTATTCCGGCGCCGTACTGGGTCAGTTATCCCGACATGGTAAGATTGGCGGGCGCCGACCCGGTGATCGTGCCGACGATGGAGCGCAATGCCTGGAAAATGCGCGCCGAAGATTTCGAAAACGCGATGACACCGCGGACGAAAATGTTGATTATGAACAGCCCGTGTAATCCGACGGGCGCTGTTTACACGCGCGAAGAACTACAGGCGATCGTCGATGTTGCCACGGAGGAAGACATTTACATTTTGTCCGACGAAATTTACGAGAAGCTGATTTATGACGACGTCAAACATGTGAGCATCGCGTCGCTGTCGAAGGAAGCTTACGATCTCACCCTCACGGTAAACGGTTTCAGTAAGTCGTACGCGATGACCGGCTGGCGTCTTGGTTATCTGGCAGCGCCGGAAGCGATAGCGAAAGCGGTCGATTCTATTCAAAGCCACACCACTGCGAATCCAGCCTCATTCGCGCAACGCGGCGGGGTCGCGGCCTTAAAAGGCGATCAACAAACAATCGCCGACATGCGAGAAGAATTCGATATGCGCCGCAATTACATGTTCGATCGTGTCACGAAAATTCCGAACGTGACCGCGGTCAAACCGCAGGGCGCGTTCTATGTTTTGGTCAATGTCAGTCAACTCGGACTCACCTCGCAAAATTTTGCCGACCGTCTTCTGAGCAAAGCGAACGTCGCGGTCGTCCCGGGTGCGGCTTTCGGCGACGATCGCACCGTTCGTCTTAGCTACGCCACGAGCATCGACGTGATCAAAAAAGGCCTCGACCGCTTCCAGGATTTTTGTCGAACGCTCTGATTTCTGATTTGGCTGGTTACCTCGCGATAGTTCTCCACGCGCATCTGCCGTTCGTTAGGCATCCCGAGCACGAACGGTTTCTGGAGGAAGATTGGCTTTTCGAAGCGATCACCGAAACCTACATTCCGCTGCTGCGGATGATGCAGCGACTGGTGAACGACGGCGTGCCGTTCAAGCTCACCATGTCGCTCACGCCGACGCTTTGCGCGATGCTGCGGGACGATCTGCTGCATCAGCGCTACGTCCAACATGTTGATCGCCTAATCGATCTGGCGGCGCGCGAGCGAAAACGAAACCGCAACCAGCCAAAGCTGCGTGAGCTCGCCGAGTTCTATTTCGATATGTTCTCGGAAACGCGACGTTTCTTTGTCGATGAATGGAAATGCGATTTGCTCGCGGCCTTTCGGCAATTGCGCGAAACCGGTGCGCTCGAAATCATTGCCTGCGCCGCAACTCACGGATTGCTTCCGCTGATCGAGCAGCAGTCGTGCGAAGCCGCGCGGGCGCAGGTTTTGATCGGCCGCGATGTATATGTCGATCTTTTCGATGTCGATCCGGCCGGTTTTTGGTTACCGGAATGCGCCTACGCGCCCGGGCTCGAAGCGATCTTGCAGGAAGCGAATGTTCGCTGGTTCGTTCTCGACGCCCACGGTTTGCTATTTGGAAATCCGCGGCCAAGGCGCGGAATTTATGCTCTGTGTTACACGCCCGCTGGACCAGCCGCATTTGCCCGTGATCGTGATTCCAGCCGGCAAGTTTGGAGCGCAGAGGAAGGTTACCCCGGCGATCCAGCTTATCGGGAATTTTATCGCGACGTTGGCTTCGACCTTCCGCTTGAGCATTTGGGGCCGATCGCGCACGGCAACAGAAAATTTTCCGGCGTGAAATACCACCGCATCACCGGAAAGAAAGTTGAAAAAGAACTTTACGATCGCGCGGCGGCGGAAAAGGCCGCCGATGCGCATGCGAATCATTTTCTCGAGCAACGAAGCTCGCAGATTCGCCAGCTCGCCGCGCTCGATGTCGATCCAATCGTGGTCGCTCCGTTCGACGCGGAATTGTTCGGACATTGGTGGTTTGAAGGGCCGCGGTTCCTCGAACTGTTCATTCGTAAGGCGGCAACCGGTCTGGGAGATTTTCGACTGACGACCCCGAGCGAATACCTTGCGGCGCACCCGACGCAACAAACAATCGAGCCCGCCGCGTCGACCTGGGGCGACAAAGGCCATCTCGAAGTCTGGCTCGACCAAACCAATTCCTGGATTTATCCGCATCTGCATGGAGCCGCTCTGCGCATGGTTGAATGCGCCCGCGCCCACACAAACGACTCAACACAGCTCGCGGATCGCGCCCTTAAACAACTGGCGCGCGAACTTCTGCTCGCGCAATCAAGCGATTGGGCTTTTCTGATGAGAACTGGAACCGCGCGCGAATATGCGACCAAGCGCACGATGGATCATCTTGTCCGCTTCAATCGATTGCACGATCAGTTCGCCGCGAACGATGTCGATGAAAAATTCCTGGCCGATTGCGAATGGCGCGACAATCTTTTCCCGAACGTGAACTGGCGGTATTATGTTTGACTGCCTGTCATGTCGAGCGAAGTCGAGACATCTCTTATTATTTGAAGAAGACAGCAGAAACAGTAAGAGATCCCTCGACTCCGCTCGGAATGACAAAAAAAGTTAATCTCGCGATCTTAATTGTCTTTGCGTTTGCCGGCGTCGCATTGGCGCAGGAGTCGACCACACCGACCCCGGCGCCGACCCCAAGCCCCTCCCCAACGCCGACAACTGAGCAAACTCCTTCACCAACATCGACGCCGGCGCGAAATGTTCAGCTCAAGTTTGTTCCGCCACCGATGGAAGGAACGATCAGCCTTGGTGTCTTCGATTCGAATGGGAAACTTGTTCGCGTTTTGCACCGCGAGGCCGCAATCGACAACTTCAGAATTGACGAAAATTCGTTGAACACGACGTGGGATGGAAAGAACGACGCCGGCGAAGATTCGCCGTCGGGAAAATATCGTGCCCGGGGTTACATGGTTGCTCGTTTCAAAGTGGAGGATCTTGGCAAGGCAGCAAATCCACCGACGGACAGTGCATCAGATCATGTTTCGGTGAAACTCGTCACAAATCCGCTCGTGAGCGACACGCGATCGGTTGTCGATATTGGCGTGGGGTTTGATGACAAAGGAAGTTTTCTGAAAACGATGGATGAATTGCCACTGTTCACGGTGAGCGCGACGCCGAAACTGGTTCGCGTATTGATCACAAAGAACGGCGAAAAATCGGCCGATGTCTGGCAGGATGACGGCGCGGCGGTGGGACAAATCCGCGTCTCGAACATCGACAAAATGATGGCTTTCGATTGCGGGGATTTTGAACTGAAGTAAGCGCCGCTGGTCACGAGGCAAAATCTTTGTTTAGTTAGCGCGCATGGCTTCCACGCCTGAGTTTCAACATACGCTGGGGAAGGCCGCCGGTTTCAGTGGCACCTCGCTGCACACCGGCGAGAAGGTTTCGCTCAAGCTGCACCCGGCGCCGGTCGATCACGGAATCAAATTCAAACGCAAAGATTTGCAGGATGAGCCGACGATCGACGCCAAGATCGACAATCTGAAGACGGTCGAGCGCGCCACGACTATCGCCGAAGGCTCGGTGCGCGTGCACACCGTCGAACACGTGCTCGCCGCGCTTTCGGCGATGGGCGTGGACAACGCAACCGTGGAAATGGATGCAAACGAGCCGCCGATCGGCGACGGCAGCGCGCAATCGTATGTGGACGTGATCAAGCGTGCGGGCGTCACCGCGCAGGAAGCGCCGCGAAAGTTTTTCGAAGTGCGCGAACCGATGCACGTCGAATCGAAAACCGGCGCGCTCCTCGTTCTGCTCCCAGACGACAAATTCCGCATCTCCTGCACGCAAGCCGGTCCGAACAATCGTTTCACGCAGTTCCTGTCGATGGAAATTACGCCGGCGATGTTTGAGCAAGAGATCGCGCCGGCACGGACGTTTGTTTATTACGAAGACGTCGAGTCGCTGATGGAGAAGAATTTAATCAAGGGCGGCAGCCTCGAGAACGCCGTGGTCGTGCGGGGCGACGCCGTTTTAAGCAAAGAACCGCTGCGTTTTGAAGATGAATTCGTCAGGCACAAAATTCTCGACATTGTCGGCGATCTCGCGCTGGTCGGTACTCGTATTCGCGGGCATCTCATCGCGGTGAAGCCCGGTCACGCGGTCAACGCGGAACTGGCTCGCGCTCTTGCGCGGGAACAGTCGCGAAGAAGTTCGCTGGCTGTTCCGCGCGTTGTGCCAAGGGGCGACGGTGGGCTCGACAGCGAAGAAGTGATGCAAATCTTGCCGCATCGTTATCCGTTCCTGATGGTCGACCGCATCATCAGTTTCGAGGAGGGCGGGACCAAATGCATCGGAGTGAAATCGGTGACGATTAACGAGCCGTTTTTTCAGGGACATTTTCCCGGTCACCCCGTGATGCCGGGGGTGATGCAAGTGGAAGCAATGGCGCAAGTGGCGAGCTTGTTGTTGTTCAAGCTTGCGAAAAAGTCGAACAAGATCGGTTATTTCATGAGCGCGGACGATGTGAAATTTCGCAAACCGGTATTTCCCGGAGACACGATTTTTATTCATGCGGAACTGACCAAAGCGCGCGGCGAACGTCTGGCCAAAGCGAAATGCCATTGCGTGGTCAACGACGCGGTGGTCTCGGAAGGCGAACTGATGTTCACGTTTCTCGATAAATGAGAGAACGGATTCATCCGACGGCGATTGTCGATGCCGGAGCGGAACTCGGCGCTGGCACAATGGTCGGGCCGTATTGCGTGATCGGTCCGGACGTTGTGCTCGGTCAAAATTGCTGGCTGCAACATCACGTTACGCTGTGCGGACCGATGCGCGCCGGCGCGGGCAACAAATTTTACGCTTATTGCTCAATCGGTCAGCAAACGCAGGACCTGAAATACCAGGGCGAGCCGACTTATTTGGAAATCGGCGACGAAAACACGTTTCGCGAATTCGTCACGATCAACCGCGGCACCAGCAGCGAAGGAAAAACGCAAGTCGGCAGCCGCGGAAATTTTCTCGCTTACAGCCACATTGGACACGATTGCCGGGTTGGAAACGAAGTCGTGTTTTCCAACAATGGAACGCTGGCCGGCCATGTCGAAGTTGGCGACAATGCGGTAATGGGCGGTCTGACCGCCGTGCACCAATTTTGCCGGATCGGGCGATTGGCCATCACCGGCGGATGTTCCAAAATCGTGCAGGACGTTCCGCCGTTTGTGATCGCCGACGGCAATCCGGCAGAAATACGCGGAGTAAATCTGATTGGATTGGAACGCAAAAATTACCCGCCTGAGAGCGTGAAATGGATCAAGGAAGCGTTCCGTCTGATTTACCGCTCGAAATACAACACGGGCCAGGCACTGGAAGCGATGCGCAAGGAATTGCCGCAGAACGAAGAGATCACGCAGATCGTTGAGTTCATCGAAAAAAGCGAACGCGGAATTATTCGACGCGCCGAAGTTTAACGCTTGGCCGGCGAAGTGGACGGCGCCGACCTCAAATCCCGTTCGACTTTTTTAAGTAGCGCCGCGGCGGGCGCGTCCGAAACAATTCGCAGTGTGCTCCGGATGAGTTCGAGAGCGCGCTTCGGTTTCTTCTGTTTAGCCCACGCATCCGCTTCTTCCAGCACGACGCGCAGAATATCATCGCGCGTCACGTAACAAGCGCGGGCCTGTTGAAAATAACTTATGGCAGAAGCGATGTTGCCATCGCGCGCTTCCATCAGGCCGAGATCTTCGATCATTGCGCCGTTTCGCGCGCGGGAAGCGACCTGCCGCGCGAGCATGCGATACTCGGGTGCCGGTTTGGTGACGTCCTTAACAGCAAAATCGTGATACATCCGCCAATCGGACGCAAGTTTCGAGGAATCGCGGGGGACATCGAGTTGCAGCCAAACAGCGTACGGCCGGTAAAGGGGATCACCCACGATCACCGTCATCCAGGAGAGAGCTTCGATCGACGAATAGGCACTTTCAGCCAGCGTGAATCCGTGCAGCAAACGGTCGTTCAAAATATCGAGATGCGCGGTCAGCTGCAGGTACGGTTCGTAAACATTCCCCAGACTTGCCGCCGCGCCGCGCGCGACCAGCGGTCCCACCCAATTGGCATTCGGATCGCGCAAAGTATTCGCGCTAAACGAATGAATGTGAACGGCGATCGCGCCGGAAACAAAACGAAATTCCGGTTGCAGAAAGGGACCGGCCACATTGCCCGCGTACCATCCATAATAAAGCGCGCAGTCCGTCATCGGATAACCTTCCGGAAAAATGGCCGGCGATTCATCGTAAACGACTGGAATGCCGACCTTGTGAAGTTGCGGTGGAATATCGGCGAGCCATTTTTCGCCGACTTCGAAACCATCGGTGTAGTTATGGGCGCCATCGACATAAGCGCGGCCCCAAAGTCCATTTTTCTCGGCGGCGATAGAATCGACAATCATGTGGCGGACGGTTGCGGAAGTCGGCGCATCCAGCCGGCAGACGAGCAACAATGCAGGATTCTCCAGCTCGGCAATTGACCGGAAATTTCGAAAATAAGGATTCAGCATGGGACCGGCAACGTGCTTGGTGAAAAAACCAAGCACGGCCAACTCGGAATCGACCGACGCTTCATTGCGGTTATTGACCGGGCCCGGGCCCACCTCGTCTCCGGGATACTGGTTGGCCGGCCGAATTTTTAGCGGCACACCTCTAATCACGGCGACAAAACGAATCGAAGTTTTGAGTACAGCCTGGGTGTGCTCCGGTGTTTCGCGAACGGTCCACCATTGCCGCGCCTTAAAAATTTCCCTTAGCGGATCGGCAATCGTCGCATCGTAATCTTCGCGGCTGATTTCTTCCTCGGTGGAGCAGGTCAGGGCGACGAGGTGGTCGCGGGCGATGCCGCGCTGCTTCGCGTAAAATTTCGCGAGCTCGACGGAATCCGGAAGAACACTGTTATAGACGACAATAGTCGATGCGGCGAGAGGCTCCTCGGCGGCGCGAACATCAAATGCGAGCGCAACGAAGAGCGGGACAAAAAAGCGCCAATGTTTCATCTACAGGCTGAGCTTGAGCCCGTCATAGGCGATGTGCGTTCCCGCAGGAAGTCGCGATTCGGCCGCTTGCGGCAGTTCGTGAGCGATGTGCGTGAAATAGGTTTCGCTTGGTCGCACGCGAGCAGCGACGGCAAGAGCTTGCCCGACACTCAGGTGCGTCGGGTGCGGCTTGTCCCGCAACGCGTCGATGATCAAAACTTTCACGTTCGCGATAAGATCGACAATCGCATCCGGGACAGCACTGCAATCGCTCAGATAAGCAACAAGCTTTTCCTCGCCGCGCGAAAAAAGATAACCGTTGATGACTGAATCACCGTGTGGCACAGGCAACGGAGTGATGATGGTCGATCCTAACGCGAACGGTCCATCGATCACGTGCGGCTCCGGTTTCAGGTAACCCGGAATCGTGTACGTTCCTTTAAAAGCAAACTCGAAGACGCGCGCGAGATCACGCATGGTTTCAGTCGGCGCGTAAACCGGCATCGAGCCGCGCGCATACGAGAAACGCCGCAGATCGTCGAAGCCCATGATGTGGTCGGTGTGGGAATGAGTGAAGATAACGGCATCGACCTTGCGAATATTTTCGCGCAACGCTTGCGTCCTGAAATCGGCGCCGGTGTCGACCACCCAGGAACACTCCGGCGTTTCCACATAGACGGAAGAGCGCAATCGTTTATCGCGCGGATCGGGCGAGCGGCAAACTTCGCAGTCACAGCCGATCATGGGCACGCCTTGCGAAGTGCCGGTGCCGAGGAAAGTGAGCGTCAGTTGAGAGTTGTGAGTTGAGATTGGAATTGGCAAGTTGGAACTCTCAACTCTCAACTAACAACTCTCAACCCTCCCGATGCCTGCCGTTCTCAATTTATTGCGGATCAAAAATCTCGCGCTCGTGGAAGAGCTTGAGTGGCAAATAGCGCCGGGTTTTATCGCCGTCACCGGCGAGACCGGAGCAGGCAAATCAATCATCATCGGCGCCCTCCAGCTGGTGCTCGGCGAACGCGCTGACAAATCACTCATCCGCACCGGTGCCGATCTCTGCACTGTCGAAGCCGTTTTTACAGGTGACGACCTGCAAAAATTAAACCCGCAACTGATCGAAGCCGGGGTCGAGCCATGCGAGAACGACTTGATTATTAAACGCACGCTGTCGGCGAGCGGGACGAACCGGCAGTTTATCAATGGCTCGCCCACCACATTGTCGATCTTGAAGAACTTCGGTGATGACCTTGTCGATCTTCACGGCCCGCACGATCATCAATCGTTACTTTCGCCGGAGAAGCAGTTGGACTTGCTCGATTCCTTCGCGCGAGCAGGAGAACAGCTCGACGAATTTCGAAAGCACTACCGGCAATTGCAGATCCTGCTTGCCGAACACGCCACGCTCAACACGGCGGAAACGGCGCGCGAACAGGAGCTCGATCTGCTTCGCCATCAAATCAGCGAGATAACCTCGGCAAATTTAGTTGCCGGCGAAGAAGAAGAAATCGAAAGCCGCTACAAACTCGCCAGCAACAGCAAACGGTTGATCGAGCTGGCCAGCGCCGTCGCCGCCAAGCTCTCCGAAGCAGACGACGCCGTCCTCTCACAACTCGCGGAAACACAGCGGCTGCTCCGCGAACTGGAAAAGATCGACAATTCGATTTCGCCGTTCGTCGCCGGACACGAGACGGCTGTTCTCGAACTTTCGGAAATCGCACGATCGCTTTCGCATTACGCTGAAAAGCTCGATCTCGATCCGGCGCAACTCGCCACGCTCGAGCAACGCGTGTCGCTCTTTGAGACTTTAAAGCGAAAGTATGGCGGTTCGATTGCCGAAGTGATTGAATTCGGCGAGCGCGCGGCAGAACGGATGCGTAAAATCGAAGGGCGTGACGCCGAACTGGAGCGATTGGCCGGCGAAATTGAAAAAGTTCGCGAACAAATGAACCGCGCCGGTGAAGCGCTCCGCAAACTCCGCACGAAAGCCGCGCCAAAGCTTTCCGAAAACATCCGGCGCAACCTGCGCGACCTCGGCTTTCGCCAATCCGAGTTTGAAGCAAAATTGTCCGCGCTGGACGAGCCGCGCGCGTCCGGCTTCGATTCGGTCGAATTACTTTTCTCGCCGAATCCGGGTGAGCCATTGAAACCGCTCCGCGCCATTGCCTCCAGCGGCGAAATCTCCCGCTTAATGCTGGCGATCAAGTCTGCGCTGGCGGCACACGACGCGATCCCGCTGCTGGTGTTCGACGAGATCGACACAAACGTCGGCGGCGAAATCGCGCACGCGGTTGGCGCAAAGATGCAGACATTAGCGGCTGAGCATCAACTCATCTGCATCACGCACCTTGCGCCGGTCGCGGCAGCAGCTTCGTCGCACTTCGTCGTGACGAAAGACGTGGTGCGCGGCCGCACATTTTCGAACTTGCGCGAAGTGAGCGCGAAAGCGCGCCGCGAAGAAATCGCGCGCATGCTCGGCGGGAAAAGCGAATCTGCACTGCAACTCGCGGCGAGTCTGTTGAAAGAAAGGTAGGGACGTTTCTCCGAAAACGTCCCTCGAATTCGTCGGACGGCTCGGAGAGCCTTCCCTACCCGATCACTTCTTTACCGGGCCGAGCGGCAACACGGTTTTGCCGAACAATTCGTTGAGGACCTGAGCGAGGCCGGTGTAAATCGCGGAGAAACCGCAAACGATTCCCTCGTAGCCGGTGAAATGTTTAAAGCCGGCGCTCGCACTGGTGTAATCGCCGTAGGCGAGGAGAAAGAAAAGAATCGCCAGCGTGCCGAACACGACCTGCAGCGCGCGGTTCAGCCGCAATGTGCCGATGAACATGACGGCAGTGAACAATCCCCACATGGCGAGATACGCGGCCATCGCCGTGTCGTTCGAGGCTGCGCCCCATCCCAGTTTTGTCAGGACGATCAGCCCAACGAGCGACAGCCAGAAAAATCCGTAAGAAATGAAGGCGGTTGCGGCGAAAGTGTTGCCTTTCCTCCATTCCATGATGCCGGCAATGATCTGGGCGAGCCCGCCATAGCAAATCCCCATCGCCAGAATCATGCTGTTGAGTTCGTAAAACCCGGCGTTGTGCAGGTTGAGCAGCACGGTCGTCATGCCAAAGCCCAACAGCCCGAGCGGAGCCGGATTCGCCGTTGTGTCTTTGATTTGGGTCGTGGGTTCGTTCATCGCGGCAAGTCTGTGGAAAGAAAGATCGACAATGCAATAACAATATCGGCTGGCCGCGGTCGGCCACCGCAGCTACAACTTTTCCCGTGCTCAATTACATCTGGCTCGCTCTGGTTTTGCTGGCGGTCGCGATTGGCGGCTGGAACGATCGTTTCAAAGATGTAACAGGCGGCGCGCTCGATGGCGCAAAGACCGCGGTCACGATCGCACTGGGTTTGATTGGAATCATGGCGCTATGGCTGGGACTGATGCGTCTGGCCGAGCGCGCCGGTCTGGTGCAACGAATGGCGCACGGTCTGCGGCCGTTGATGCGGCGGCTGTTTCCCGAAGTTCCGTCCGATCATCCGGCGATGGGTTCGATGCTGATGAACATGGCCGCGAACATGCTCGGCCTCGGCAACGCGGCGACGCCGCTCGGTTTGCGAGCGATGCGCGATCTGGAAACGCTCAATCCGCGGCCGGGCGTGGCTTCCAACGCGATGTGCACGTTCTTGGCGATCAATACCAGCTCGGTGCAACTAGTTCCCACGACCGCGATTGCGATTTTGGCCGCTTCCGGATCAGCCAGACCGACGGCGATCGTCGGCACTGCGCTTTTTGCAACGCTTTGCGCGGCGACGGTGGCGATTGTTTCGGCCAAATGTTTTGAGGGATTGGCGATCTTTCAACCGAGGCGGCAATCGACGGCAGTGGTAGATGACTCCCCGCATCGAACGCCGACAACGCCTGCTGCCAAGGTCGCGTTTGATGACGAATCACTCGCCCAGCCGCCAGCGGCTCGACCGGCGCTGTGGGGAGTAATCACTCTAGCGCTGCTAAGCGTTTTCTTCGTGATGCTTTTTCTGCGCATGGCTACGCCGGGTCTCTTCCGCCTCCCGATTCCGGCCGAGGCTGCGACCCAAAATCTTTTTGCACGCGTTGTGAACGCATTGTCGATCCTGGCAATCCCGTTTCTGCTCAGCTTTTTTCCGATCTATGCAGCGGCGCGCGGGATCAGGGTTTACGACGAGTTTGTCGAGGGCGCGAAGGAAGCGTTCAACGTCATTCTCAAAATCATTCCGTTTCTTGTGACGATGCTGGTGGCGATCGGCATGTTCAAAGGAGCGGGCGGCATCGACCTGTTGACGCGAATGCTGAGTCCCATCTTGACGCCGCTGCATTTTCCGACCGATCTGGTGCCCTTGGCTTTGATGCGACCGTTGAGCGGAAGCGCAACCTTGGCGCTTTTGGCCGATGTCGTGCATCGGCTCGGCCCGGATAATATTGTTAGCCTGACGGCAGCAACGATTTACGGAAGCACCGAGACCACGTTTTACGTTGCCGCCGTCTATTTCGGATCGGTAGGCATCAAACAAACCCGGCACGCCATCCCGGCGGGCTTACTGGCGGACCTGACGGGGGTGATCGCCTCGGTAATAATCTGCCGTGCGGTGCTGTGATCCTGGGCCCGACAAGCAATTTTTCCCTCGCCAGCGAGTGAACTGATTCTTTATCGTCGATTTTCCTGATGATACAGCGCGACTACCTCATTATTGGCAGCGGAATCGGCGGCGCGAGCGCGTGCGAAGGGATTCGCAAGCACGACAAACGCGGCACGATCACGATTGTCGGCGCGGAGGTCATGCCTCCCTACAAACGCTGGATACTTTCGAAGGATTTTTTGCGCGAAAAAACTGCGCCGATCAAGAAATTGGCCCTCCTCGATCCACGCTGGTACCATTCGCATAAGGTCGAGACGCGCTTCGGCACGATCGTCAAACAGTTCAACATCGACCGGCGCCTGGCTGTGCTCGGGAATGGCGAAAGCATCGAATTCAACAAGGCGTGTCTTGCGATGGGAAGCCGTCCGGTGCGGCCGCCGGTGGCGGGCGTAAACTTGGGCAACGTAATTTATTTGCGGACGGTCCGGGACGCGCTCGCCCTCCGCGAAATGGCGAACCTGGAGAAGACCGTCATGGTGATCGGCGGCGGATTGCTCGCGTGCGAAGCGGCCGCCAGTCTGCGCGCGATGAAGCTCAAGGTGGGCATGATGCACCGGAACACTTACCTCTTGAATCGCTACCTCGATTCGCAAACGGGCCCCTGGCTGACGGAGTATTTCGCCAAACATGGCGTGACGATGCTAATCGGTGAAAGTTTGAACGGTTTCGAAGGCAAGACCGTGCTTCGCAATATTCAGACGAAGAGTGGCAGCCGCGTTCCGGCCGGCCTTGCGGTGGTGGCGTGCGGTGCGGAGCCAAATCTCGACCTGGTGCGAAACACGCCGCTTTCCGGACCTCACGGTTCACCGGTGACCGATTACTTGGAGACGGAGGAAAAGGGAATCTTCGCCGTCGGCGACCTGGCGTTTTATCCGGACCGGATCATGGGCGGCGTGCGCCGGCAGACGCATTGGGACAACGCACGCGAGCAAGGCTTGATCGCGGGCGCGAATATGACTGGAAAGAAACGCATTCGTTACGAACAAATTCCGTATTTCTGGACGGAGATGTTCGACTTGCGAATGCACTTTGTCGGCGACTTCAGCGTGCAACCAACGCGCGTGGATATGCGCGGCACCTATGCCAAACGAAAATTTATCGCGCGGTATTACCAGGGAGAAAAGCTGCGCGCGATTCTGCTGACCAATCAAACGCCGCGCGAAGTGGACTCGGCAAAAAAGGAATTGCGGCGGGCGCTCGGTAAGTAGCCCAGGTTGTCGATCTGTTCGACTTCGCTGACGCCTTCGCCAAGGCTACGGCATCGCGAGCAGGATAGGCCTTTCATTCGAAACCCGCGGGAATTTCAAGACCTGGATTGCTCACGCCGACAAGTTTCCAATCCCACGGTTTGCCAGAGACCCGCCGCCACTCCATCTCGAATGGGGTCCCCAGTAAATTGACGCGCTCTTTGACGAGAGTCATCACTTCGCTGTTATCGCCATAAATTGTTATTTTGCTCCGCCAAACAGCGCGACCTCCGGTGATGTTGACGATTGGATCGACAATCGTGATCCGCGCGTTTCGGAAGTAGCGAAAGACGTCGCGCATTCGCTCGACTAGAAGAGCGCGATCGTCGCCCCATTGATCGGTATAATCGGGGCCAATAAAATCAGCTACGCCTGCCCAGTTTTTCTGCTCGATTTTGTGCAACAGATTTGCGGAATGCCGTTTCACCTGGCGTTCCGGCTGCCACAGCCAGGTCAAATACAAACCGATGACCAAAGCGATGGTCAGCCCGCCATAAAAACCCTCGCGAAGCCAGTTGTGCACTTTTCGAGGTTAAATCGCCTCTAAAGAAATAATTGCGATTGGCGCACCAGCTTCGAGCGGGGCATGAAGCGTGCTGAGATTATAAGTGCTTTGATCCATGTTGACTCTGGGCACGTTCGGCATTGCCGTTTTTGTTATCCCGGCTTTTGTCCGATGGGCGCGCCCGGGCGAAAACTGATCAAATGTAAACCTACGGCTTATGCTCGACCATGAAGATTTAAAGTGGATCGCCACTACTTCGACCGAGCTAAACTCGATTCTGCAGCAGGTATCGCGCTACGCCGATCTCGCTCGAAGACACCGGGGCGAACATAATTACATCGATCTTCTGGGCGAACGAGTCGAACTCGCTTCCAAAACGGCACAGAGTCTCTTCGATCGCGTGACCTCAAAAATTCTTGCTGGCGCGGTCCGAAAATCCGCGATCAAAGGCAAGGAACCAACTTTTAGGGTTGTTCCCTCACCGGCTCGAACCAGTTCATCGGAGACACAGCGCGGCGAGGACAAAACCAGCGCCACCCGAACCGTGAGCGGTGGCAACGGGAAAACGAAAGAACCAGCCGTTTCAAGCACGCCTGAAATCCCGTTAAACATCGAGCTAAAAAACCCAACCGGAAGCCGCGATTATATTCTTTTCATCGAAGACGAACCAGAGGTAGCCGACGTCGCATCGGAGATGTTGGCGGAAGAGGGCTATAAAGTGATCCTGGCGCGAGATGGTTTTGAGGCGCTCAAAATTTATCGAAAAATGGGAAAGCAAATCGGCCTGGTCATTTTGGATTTTTTTCTTCCGGTGATGGATGGGGACGCTGTTTTCGATGAATTGCGCGCCATCAATCCAAACATCGATGTTGTCCTGAGCAGCGGGTTCGCTGAGCAAACCAAAATCGCCTCGATGCTGGGACAGGGGCTTCGCGGCTTCATTCCCAAGCCATACAGCCGGGAAAAGCTGCTCGAACAAGTTCGCTCCACTCTCGACGCGTCCCGCCAAACGCCCAGCTGATTTCTCTCCCCGGAAGCGGACCGATTCAGCGCCTCTGAATCCAGGGTTGATGGCATCAATTTAGCTTCTTCATGGAGGGACGCCCATGGCTCGTATTGATGCCTTTTTTAAATTGATGACGGAGCAGAAGGCCTCCGATCTGCATCTTTCCACGAATAATTCGCCAATGCTTCGCATCAATGGCGACCTCGTGCGGGTCGATTTTCCTGCCCTCAAAAATGACGACCTCAAGGCGATGGTTTACGAGATCGCGCCTGAGGGCAAAATTAAGCACTTCGAGGAAACTCTGGACGTCGATTTCGGGTACGAAGTTCCTGACGTTGCGCGCTACCGTGTGAATTTCTTCCAGCAAAAACACGGTATCTCCGCCGCGTTCCGCTTGATTCCATCGCAAGTCCTCACCGTGGATGAGTTAGGTCTGCCAGCGGTTTTGAAAAGATTTCCGATGTTAAAAAAAGGGCTCGTCCTCGTGACCGGTCCGACCGGATCAGGTAAGTCGACCACGCTCGCCGCGATGGTCGACCACTCGAATCTGCATCGACACGATCACATCATTACCGTGGAGGACCCGATTGAATTCGTGCACCGCAGCCAGAACTGTCTGGTGCAGCACCGCGAAGTGGGCGTTCACACTCGATCTTTCGCGGCGGCATTGCGCGGAGCGTTGCGCGAAGACCCCGACATCATTCTCGTCGGCGAGATGCGCGACCTGGAAACGATCGAACTGGCTCTCACCGCCGCGGCCACCGGGCACCTCGTTTTCGGAACCCTGCACACTTCCAGCGCTGCCAAAGCGGTCGACCGTATCATCGACGTTTTTCCAACGACTCAGCAAAATCAAATCCGCGCCACACTCGCCGAGTCGCTCAAAGGAGTTATCGCGCAAAATCTATTCAAGCGCATCGACAAGCCCGGGCGTGTCGCCGCCTTGGAGATCCTGGTTGTGGACACGGCCATTGCGAACCTGGTGCGTGAAGGAAAGACGCACCAAATCCCGGGCATGATTCAAGTCGGCAAGAAAAAAGGCAATCAGCCGCTCGACGACGCGGTCATGGACCACTTGCGTCACGCGCGCATCTCGCCGGAAGAAGCGTACGACAAATCGATCGACAAGAAAAAATTCCGTCAATTTCTCAAAGAGCCGCCGATCGATGGCTCAGATGAATAAAAGTTACCGATGAGAATTCCTGATCTGGACAGAATTTTGTCGGCCATGCTGAAGACTTACACCGGCATTTCCGACCTCAATTTTTCCGTGGGCCACCCGCTTCAAGTGGAGGATTTCGGAGAACTCAAGCCGGTATATGTCGATCCACCGATCGAAGCTCTCACGCCTTATCAGACCGAGCAGATTGCGCTCACCCTCATGCAGGGCAATCGCCGGCTCATCTACGATTATCTAACCGGTGGCTCCTGCGACAGCAGTTACTCCTTGAACAATGAAGCCCGTTTTCGCGTGAACATTTTCCGGCAACAAGGGCATTTCTCCGTAGTGCTTCGAAAACTTCAGGCAGAAGTGCCTACGGTCGAGTCCCTCGGGCTTCCGGGGATTTTCCACGAAATTGCCAGAGAAAAAACTGGGCTGGTCCTGGTCACCGGCGCGACCGGAAGCGGAAAGACAACCACTTTGGCCGCGATCCTCAATGAGATTAACCAAAATCAACCCGTGCATGTCGTCACGCTCGAGGACCCGATCGAATACGTTCATCCAAAACTCAAAGCGACCTTCAATCAGCGGGAGTTGGGGCACGACTTCAACAATTACCCGAACGGGCTGCGGGCCGCCCTGCGCCAGGCACCCAAAGTAATTCTGGTCGGAGAAATGCGCGATCGCGCCACGGTCGAGATCGCGCTTATGGCCTCCGAGACCGGTCACCTCGTTCTTAGCACGCTGCACACGGTCGACGCCGGGCAATCGATCAACCGCATTCTTGGTCTCTTTTCGCTGGGCGAAGAAAAGCAGCTTCGCACCCGTCTGGCAGATAGTTTGCGTTACATCGTGAGCCAGCGCCTTGCCCCGAAAGTGGGCGGCGGCCGCCACCTGATCGCCGAGATCATGGGACACAACTTACGCACTCAAGAAACGGTCGCCATCGGCGAAGGCGAACACCGTAGTTTCTACGAAATCATCGAAGCCAGTTCGCCCTTTGGCTGGATGACTTTTGATCAGTCGATCCTAAACGCTTATGAGACCGATCTGATCACCGAAGAAACGGCGCTTCTCTTTTGCTCGCGCAAGGGCCGCGTCAAGCGCGGTATCGATTTAATCCAAAAAGCCCGCGGAATCGATAGCGACCTCGATTCCGGTTTGCGCCTCGACGTTCCCGAAAACGCTTTTCTCTAAACTATGGAACAGGAACAGGATGGCGGATTTTTCGATCTCGGTGACAACACCGCGCTGGTCTGCATCGATCATCAGCAATATCAGAAAATCGTCGTGCCGCAGCTTATCGACATGACTTACAAAGTGCACTTGGGTTTGTTCGAGGAGGACGTGCTGCTCAAGCTTCAAACCTACAACTACGGAGTGGTCGTCATTTACGAAAACTTCAAAGGCTCTACCCTGCCGACTAACCCCATCCTGCTCGAGATGGTCAAGCGGCCGGAGGCGCAACGGCGCCAGCATTTCGTTGTCCTGCTCAGCCATCGCTTCGCCACCAACGACGCCATGAGCGCGTTCGTGCACAGTGTCGATCTAATCATCAATATCACTGATCTCGCGAACTTTAAGCCCGTCATTCGCCGGGGCGTCTCTCAACATCGCGAGTTGCACAACTCGTTTGACGAGATGCTAAAAAGCGTCCAGGCGCTTTAATCTCTGCCGGACGCGGCCCGATACGCAAAGATTCTACGCCCAAATCTGTCGTGGCACTGATTGTCGATCTTGCCCAGACATCCGTTGTGCGAGGTTGATTTCGCGAAAGCGTCTATGGACGCCGGCTACGACTGCAATCAACGTCTGCGCCCGCGGGCGATTGCCCAACTAAAGGCGCCAAGACCGATCAACACGACGCTCGACGGCTCCGGAATCGGCGCCGGCACCGGAATTTGTCCGACATTGTTCACTTTAGTGCCGGCATCCGCGCCGGTCGCACGCGTTCCTTGAGCAGCGAAAAAAGAATCTCGTGTGAGAGGCGCTTCCTGCGCACCGGCAGTCATCACGGAGAAAGGACCGATCCCTATCCCGATGAGAGCTGAAGAACCGGTGTAAGTCCAGGTGAGATTCAAGATGTTGGGGCTGTCTGGTGGATTGGTTCCCGCTGGCGTCGGCCCAATCAGCGATGAGGAAAAGCTCCAGCCGCTCGGCTGCGAATTGGAGCCGGCTATAAACGGACCGAAATCGTAAATGGTGAAGAAATCGCCGGCCGTCACATGTTGGTCCGAGGTGATGTCGATTTGATAGCCCCAAACCGTGTTCGGCCCGGAAATGCTGGTTCCCGTGAACGAGGGGATAATATCCGCGCGAGCCGATACAACGACCATCCCAATTATGATGTAAAGCGCGAGTATCTTCCTCATAGTTACCTCCCTAAAATTCTTATATTAAATATAAATCAAATAGTCAATACAGTTATATCGGAACATGGGCGGATTCTGGTCGCCTGGCTCGTGCAAATAATTTCGGGTCCGGCGCATCGAAAATTCAAGCCTGTCAGCTCGCGCCGCGCCGTTGCGCTTGCCCTCGAACAGGAAATGGCGGCGAAGACTCAGGAGATGCTCGCGAAGGTGGTCGAGGCAGAAGTTGGGAACGACGGTGCAGGCCGCCGGGCAAAACATGGCGTTCGACAAAAATACCTGACGCGTCTCTGTTATTCGTCACCCGGTTGGACTAATGGCTAAAGAAGAACCTGAAGAAAAAACAGCGTCGTCGGACGAGCCTTCCGCTGGAGTGCCGTCCCCGCCGGACGCAGAAAAGCATCGAAAGATGCGGCTTACGCCGGAACAGCGCCGTTTTCTAGGAACGCCGCGGTCGCTGCACGATCCGGGCTTGACAGAAGAGAAACCGGCAAAAATACAGTCGCCGGAAAAACCAAAGATCGCGCTTCCGGAATCGTCGCGCCCACAAAGGCAGGAAACTCCGCGCCGGGTACGCGGATGGAGGCTATCGCGCGCCGTCGAAATGCAAAATGTCGCCTTAATATTCGGCGCGCTGGTACTATTGGCGGCCACATTCTATGTCGGCAAGAAATTCGAATATTGGAAGTATCTGATTGTGTCGCGAAAGCAGGCGAAGATCGCCGCGCGCGTGACGAATCAATTTCCCGGCTCTTCTGCCGAAGAGCTCGTTGAACAAGCAATGGTAGACGAACGCCTGGGAAACTGGGAGCAAGCGGCCAAACGTCTCGTTGCTGCCAAGTACAAAAACCTTGCTCTGCCCGGCGTTCTTTTTCGCGCCAGCAAACTCTATTACGATCATGGCGACTTCAACTCGGCGGACCAATTGTTCGATAGTGCGATCGCTTTTGGAGAAAATGTCGATGCGTCGAATTATTTTCGCGGCATGATCGCCAGCGGCCGAAGCGATTTTCCAGCGACCGAGCGCTTTTTTAAAGCCGCGGCCAATGCGGCGCCGTTTAACGCCGATTACTGTTACTCCTTGGCCGAAACGCTTCGCAAAGATCACCGTCCAAAAGATGCAATCGCGCGTTACGAACAGGCGGCGCGGCGCGCCGCAACTGACGAAGAACAGACCGTCTGCCGGTTCAAGGCTCGAATGGCAGCAGTGGAGGCTGCCGATACCGGGCCAGTGAGTTCGGAGCTCCAGCAGAAACAAAGCGCCGGCCCTTTAAGCGTAGATTGGTTAATGACCTCGGCTGCCCTGGAGATTCAGCAGGGCCACATCAGCGATGCGGTGCAACTCATCGAGCGAGCCCGCGACGCCGATCAATCGCGCCTCTTCGCGCTCTTCGCCGCGTGCGGCAGCGACAGACTGTTCACGACCGCCTCGCAGGAAAATCAGGAGCTGGCACAAGCCTGCCGGGTAGAAAGCCCAAAGACTTCTGCCGCGCAGCCCCAAGACAGCGCAAAACCCGGCCCCCCGCGACTCTAATAGCACAGCGACCATCGCGCGAACTGTCAGCCAACGTCGCGCGCGTACCAATCCACTTTCCGCGTCACGTACATCACGACCGCCAGCACAATGAAAAGCGCGATCGCGCCCATGAGCAACGCGTAATCCTGTTGGCGGAGCGTGATGTGTAGAGAAAAGTATAAACGCCGGCCAGCTCACGATAAAGTTCTGACAAACTTTTTAACCGCGGATTACACGGATTTCGCAGATCATTTTTTTCCGATCCGCGCTCATCCGCGTAATCCGCGGTTCTTCTCGATTCTTAGCGACTCCAAGCAACTTGATGATCGTCGAATGTCGTTTCCCAAATGACGGCTGCGACTTCGGCAACGGCGGCGGCGCTTGTTGATCAGGCATAACGAATAATCTTTAAATCAGTATACGGAGTCGATTTCAAAATCTTTCATCTTTTCTCGTAACCTATGTTACCCACTCCGGACTCGCGATTTGGCGCGAATGTGCGCCGCTTCGCGCATGAAATTCGGATTTCGAATTATCCGCGTGGGTGTTTGCTTGGAGCGATCACTTCGCGTGAACAAGGAAAAGCAATCGATCAAGCGCCGGCCGCGCCAGTTGATGAGCTCCTGACTGAGACAGTGCAGTCCGTTTTGCGCGCATAAACTGCGAAAGAGCTCGGCGCTCATGCCTGGATTGCGATGATGTTCCCAATCGAGAATTTTGATTTTGCGAAGAAAGTTTCGAACGACATTTGGAAGGTGTTCGCGAGGCGAGTCCGCATACGCTCCGAGATTGGAATGGTGAAAGAAACCTTTGCCGCCGATTTTCAATTTGGCGCCCAATTCGCGGAGATAAGCTTCGACGACCTCCGGTTTCGTGTGAACAAACGAATCAAAACTAAAAACGAAGTCGATCGACTCGTCCCGCAACATCGACAATGAACGTCCATCGTTGCGGTAACATTTTACGCGCTCATCCGCGGCGAAACGTTGACGACAGACTTCGATGCATTCCTCGACGCGATCAACGGCCCAGAGCGTTCCACAGTGATCTCGGAGATAATGTGTCCACCGCCCGAAGCCTGAACCAATTTCGAGAATCGTAGTTGCCGGCAGACAATCGCGAATGCGCGGAAGAATCGCCGCAGACCATTGCGCAGCCGAAGTTCCCCACGGCCCCGACCATTCTTCGCCGCCGTCTTTCCAATCGTATTTCATAAAATCGGATGCGCTCGAGATGGTGTGGCTGGGGGCGGAATCGAACCGCCGACACGTGGATTTTCAGTCCACTGCTCTGCCAACTGAGCTACCCAGCCGTTGTTTATGTCGATCTTACGCGCGTGCGCGAGAACGGATGCTCACTATGCAACAATCTGATTGTGGGGCAAGAATTAGGTAGGGACGGGCCTCCGGGCGTCCGTCGAATTTGTCGGCGCGCTCGGAGATCGCGCCCTACCTTAAAATTTTCTCGGCAATTCCACGGCGCGCATCAGCATCTTCAGATAATGCTCCCGCGAAATTTCGATCGCACCGAATTGTTTCAGGTGCGGCGTGAGCCATTGTGTGTCGAGCAGGGCAAATTTTCGCGCGCGCAAATGTTCGACCAGCGCCACCAGCGCGATCTTCGACGCGTCCCTGACCCGATGAAACATCGATTCACCGAAAAACGCGCCGCCGATACCGACGCCGTAAAGTCCGCCGGCCAGTTTGCCTTTGCTCCACGCTTCGACCGAATGGGCGTAACCAAGCTCGTGCAATTCCTCGTAGCTCTCGATGATCTCGCGGTTGATCCAGGTGTCGTTGCGTTTGGCGCACGCGCGAATGATTTCGCCGAAGCGATTGTCGATCTTGATCTCGAAAATCTTTTTGCGCGCGACCCGGCCCAAGGCGTGCGGCACATGAAAATCTTCCAGCGGAATGATGGCGCGGGGATCGGGCGAGAACCAGGCGATCGAATCGTCTTCCATCGCCATCGGGAAAACGCCGAGCCGATAACCTTGCAATAAAAGTTCCGGCTCAATCATGGTCGCGTTGGAAAGTTCAAGCGTTGAAACGTTAAAGCGAGTCCGCTCTCAATCACGAACACGTTTTCATATTTCTAACGCTGTAACGCTTAATCGCTTTAACCCTCGACTCCTCACCCTCCCCTCTCCCCTTCGCAAGGGGAGAGGATCAAGGTGAGGGGATCGCTTCTTGTCTGTCTGTGCGTTTCCTTGCAATAGACGGCTTGCTTTCTAAAATGGACAGATGAAACGCCTGTCGATCTTGCTCGCCATCGCCTGCGCGCTGATCATGGGCGGATGCGCCGATCCCCTGGAACATCGTAGCGCCGAAGAGGTAGAATCTCAGCTTCAACGAGGCATTTCCGGCCAGGGACATTTGATTCCGAGCGAATCAATTAACAATCCAACGGGTGGTTCATCCGCATCGCAAACCCCGCCAGAATACCCGCCGCAGTGAAAACGGCCGCTCCTCCCACGCATTCCAAGATTCTCATCCTCGATTTCGGCTCGCAGTACACGCAGGTGATCGCGCGCCGCATTCGCGAGCTGCAGGTTTATTCGGAAATCGTCCGCTTCGACATTTCGGCGACGGAAGTCGCGAAACTAAAACCGAACGGGATCGTTCTCTCCGGCGGACCGGCCAGCGTTTACGACAAAGGCGCGCCGCAGATCGATCCGGACATCTTTTCGTTAGGCATTCCTGTGCTCGGAATCTGTTACGGCCTGATGCAGATGGCGCATCATCTCGGCGGTAAAGTTGTTTTCACGGGAAGGCGCGAATACGGAGCCGGCATGTTGCAAATCAGCAACACCTCCGAATTATTTGATGGACTCGGACCGCAGCTCGATGTCTGGAACAGTCACGGCGACGAAGTGACGGCATTGCCCGACGGATTTCGGGTCGCGGCCACGACCGAAAGCTGTGACTTCGCCGCGGTGGAAGATCGACAGCGAAAACTCTACGGTTTGCAATTTCATCCGGAAGTCGCGCATACGCCGCGGGGAAAAGAGATCCTGCAAAACTTCGCCTATCACATCTGCCATTGCGCGATGGATTGGACGATGGGCTCGTTCATCGACGAAGCCTGCGAGCGCATTCGGCACCAAGTCGGCGACGAAAAAGTGGTGCTCGGCTTGAGTGGCGGGGTCGATTCATCGGTCACGGCCGCGCTTTTGCATAAGGCAATCGGCGACCAGCTCACTTGCATTTTCGTGAACAACGGATTGTTGCGATCGCGCGAAGAAGAAATCGTTCAGCGCGTTTTTGGCGAAAATTTCCATGTCCGATTGAAATATGTCGACGCCAGCGAGCGATTCCTTCGCGCGCTCAAAGGTGTGACCGACCCGGAACAGAAACGAAAAATCATCGGCAACGAATTCATCGAAGTCTTTCAGCACGCGACTGAAGAACTGCTCGCCGAAGATCGACAGAACGAGGCGCGTAAATTCGCCGCAGCGAATCCGTCCAGCGGCGGACACGGCCATTACAAATTCCTCGCGCAAGGGACGCTTTATCCGGACGTCATTGAGAGCGTCTCCATCGGCGGCAATCCGTCGCAGGTCATCAAGAGTCATCACAATGTGGGCGGGTTGCCGGAGAAAATGCACTTCCAGCTCGTCGAGCCTGTGCGGCAATTGTTTAAAGACGAAGTGCGCCAGCTCGGTTTGCAGCTCGGCTTGCCAAAAGAAATTGTTTATCGCCAGCCGTTTCCTGGTCCCGGCCTCGCCGTGCGCATTCTTGGCGAGGTCATGCCCGAGCGATTGTCGATCTTGCGCGAAGCCGACACCATCGTGGTAAGCGAAATGGAATCTTCCGATTGGTATTTTCGTGTCTGGCAGTCGTTTGCCGTCCTACTGCCGGTGCGTTCGGTCGGCGTGATGGGCGACCAACGCACTTACGAAAACACGATCGTCCTTCGAATCGTCGAAAGCCAGGACGGCATGACCGCCGATTGGGTCCGGCTTCCTTACGAATTGCTCGCCCGCATTTCTTCGCGCATCAGCAACGAAGTCAAAGGCGTCAACCGCGTCTGCTACGACATCTCAAGCAAACCGCCGAGCACCATCGAGTGGGAATAGCTCAGCGATCAGACGTCAGAGACCAGAGATCAAATTGGGCTGCTCGGAAACAAATCCGCGCCATCCGCGAAATCCGCGGTTAAAAATCTTCGGGCTCAAAAAAGCCAACAGAAGCATTTAGCTTGAATCTTTCCGCGTGGACGGGCTCGATTAGTTCCGCATGAACGCCGAACAAGCCCGGCTCCAGGAAAACAAATCCCCGGAGGAGCCGTGGCATTTTTGGGGACCGTATCTGGCCGAGCGCGCCTGGGGCACGGTGCGCGAAGATTACAGCGCTAATGGCGACGCCTGGGATCATTTTCCGCACGAGCACGCCCGCTCGCGCGCCTATCGCTGGAACGAAGATGGCATCGGCGGTATTTCCGATTTCAAAGGCCGGCTCTGCTTCGCCTTCGCTTTTTGGAACGAGCGCGATCCGTTTTTGAAAGAACGGATTTTCGGCGTGAGCGGGCCGCAAGGAAATCACGGCGAAGATGTGAAAGAACTTTATTGGTACACCGACAGCACGCCGTCGCACAGCTTCATGCGGATGGTATACCGGTATCCGCAGACGCGTTTCCCTTACGAAGAACTTGTTGCCCAAAGCGGAGCGCGCTCAAAAATGGAGGGCGAGTTCGAACTTTGGAACGCAAACGCGTTCGCGGACAATCGTTTCTTCGACATCGAGATCGATTATGCCAAAGCGGCGCCGCACGATATTTTGATCCGGGCAGTGGCAACGAATTGCGGGCCCGAGCCGGCGGTCCTGCATGTGTTGCCGACAATTTGGTTTCGCAACACCTGGAGCTGGGGCCGCGATGGTGAACGCCCGATTTTGCAAGCGGTCGACGCGCCCGCACCAAAAATCGACGTCGTGGAAGCAAGTCATCACGGACTTGGCCAGTACCGCTTGTACTGCGAAGACGCGGGGGACATGCTCTTCACCGAAAACGAGAGCAACCTCGAGCGGTTATGGGGTGCGCCGAACCAGACGCCGTTCGTGAAGGATTCGATCAACGATCGGATTGTGCACGACAAGATCGAGAGCACCAATCCGCGGCGAGTCGGAACCAAAGCGGCGGCGCACTACAAGTTCACGATTCTACCTAACGAGTCGCGCACAATTCATTTGCGTCTCACCCGCGCGGACGACTCGCGCAAACCGAGCGCCGCGTTCCGCGATTTCGACAAGATTTTCCTGGAGCGCGCCGCCGAAGCCGATGAGTTCTATGCCGAGCTCGCGCCTTCGTCTTTAACCGAGGAACACAGCGCCATCCAGCGACAGGCGCTCGGCGGACTGCTTTGGAACAAGCAATTCTACCATTACATCATCGACCAATGGCTGGATGGCGATCCGGGCCAGCCTCCACCGCCTAAGGAACGTTTGGACGACCGCAACGCCGAGTGGCGTCATCTTTATAACGAACGCGTCATGTCGATGCCGGACAAATGGGAATTTCCCTGGTACGCCTCGTGGGACCTCGCGTTTCACTGCATTCCGCTCGCGCTCGTCGATGTTCAATTCGCCAAGGTGCAGCTCGATATCATTGTGCGCGAGTGGTACCAGCACCCAAACGGCCAAATTCCCGCCTACGAATGGAATTTCAGCGATGTGAATCCGCCGGTGCTGGCCTGGGCGGCGTGGCGCATTTACCAGATCGAGCGCAAGAAAACCGGCAAAGGCGATCGCGCATTTCTGGAAACGATCTTTCACAAAATGCTCATCGCCTTCACTTGGTGGGTGAACCGCAAGGACTCCGGAGGAAAAAATATTTTCGAGGGTGGCTTTCTTGGGCTCGACAACATCGGCGTGTTCGATCGCAACTCAAGCCTTCCCGACGGCAGCCATCTCGAGCAAAGCGATGGCACAAGTTGGATGGGAATGTTTTCGCTCAACCTGATGCGCATCGCGATCGAGCTCGCGAGCGAAAATCACGTTTACGAAAATATCGCGACAAAGTTTTTCGAGCATTTCCTCAGCATCGCCGCCGCCATGAACAATCTCGGCGGCAAAGGCATCGGCCTTTGGAATGAAGAAGACGAGTTTTACTACGATGTCCTTCACACACCGGGCGGACGTTATTTGCCGTTGAAGGTGCGCTCGTTAGTCGGCCTCATGCCGTTGCTCGCGGTGGAAACAATCCAGTGGCAATTGATCGAAGCACTGCCCGGGTTCAAAGCCCGGCTCGAATGGTATTTGCAGTACCGGCCCGACCTCGCAAGCCTGGTCTCGCGTTGGCAGGAGCCGGGTATGGGCGAACGCCGCCTCGTCGCCCTCACCCGCGGTCATCGCATGAAATGTTTGCTACGGCGCATGCTCGACCCCGAAGAATTTCTCAGCGATTACGGCGTGCGCTCAGTGAGCAAGTACCACAAAGAGCATCCCTACTCGCTCACCGTGCGCGGCGAAGAAAAAGTGGTGAACTACGAGCCGGCCGAATCGCAGACCGGCTTGTTCGGCGGCAACTCAAACTGGCGCGGCCCGGTTTGGTTTCCGATCAATTACTTGCTCATCGAATCGCTCCAGCAATTTCATCATTACTACGGCGACGATTTTAAAGTGGAATGTCCGACCGGCTCGGGCCGGCTCATGCATTTGAGCGAAGTCGCGAACGAGCTTTCCAACCGGTTGATCAAGATTTGGGTGCGCGACGAAAAAGGCGAGTGCGCGTTTGCCCGTGCGTCAGCCGGCGCGTTCAACGTCGCGCAAGATCGACATCGATACTTGTTCCATGAATATTTTCACGGCGACATCGGCGCCGGCTTGGGCGCGTCGCATCAAACCGGCTGGACCGGCCTGGTCGCCAAACTCATTCAACAACAAGGCGAATTTCGCACGATTCGTTAACCGCGGATTACGCGGATTAAACGGATCTGAGGACACTAAGAAAAATCGTGTCTAATCCGGTCTGAAATTTCCTGCTTTCCTAATTAAGATTCTTTGCTTCGCCGCATGATGTGGATCGCGAGGATGCGGCTTTGATGACGGGCGAGAAGATAATCGACGAAATCGCCGATGATTGAGTTCGGCTTGTTTCCCAATTTCGTGACGACACGGCAGATGAGCGTGCCGCTACGAGCATGCCATTCGAGATTGATGGCACCGTGAAGGTCGCGCGCGCTGTGAATCTTCGCCCAGCCATGCGGTCTGCCGGGTTGTTTAGACCAGACTGTGATGAACCCGAATTTCCGCTCCAGCTGCGGATCGGTCATGATCTTGTTCCGCAACGAGCCGCGGCCAGTCGTGATGACTTGAATCACCGTTTGCATCGCTCGTTAGGTTGAATCGCGAGGGAACTTTTGCAATTTTTCTTTGACTGCCCGCGAATCACGCCAATCGACGCGAAAAAGGAGCTTCAATTTCGATTCATTCGCGTGAATTCGCGTAATTGGCGGGCGATCTTCCGATACCGCCGCGCTCGGCGCGGCGAACGACTACAAGAGCGACCGGAACATGACGTAAACATCGACATACCCTTTTTCAGGATGCCGGAACGCGCCGGGCAGCGTTCCGACGATCTTCATACCGAGTTCCTGCCAAAGTTTCACCGCCGCGTCGTTGGTCGAGACGACAAAATTGAATTGCATGGCGCGGAAACCGAGCCGGCGCGCTTCGCTTAGGCAATGCTCGCCCATGGCCCGACCGACGCCCTGCCCCCGCGCACTCGCCGGCACCATGAATGCGGCATTCGCAACATGCGAACCGCCGCCGGACTGATTCGGCCGCAAAATATAAGTTCCAACTACGCGACCACGATCTGGCTGAGAACTTGACTGCTTTAAGCAGTCAACTTCAACGACATAGGTGTGGGTGTCGGAACGAAACCAATAGGTGAGCGCGTCCTCGCGCGAAATGTTTGGATCGATCGGATATGTGTCCCCGGCCGCGACGACTTCCTGAAAAATTTTCCAGATCGCGTCGCGATCTCCGTCGGTTGCTTCGCGAATGTTCAGCACAGGCTTAATAAACGTTAACGAAAACAAGACACTTCCAAAAGCTTTCCCGGACCTGCGTCGCTTGGTTAGGCCTGCGGGAGAGGCGGAGCCGGTTTCCGGCACCACGGCAAAAGGCCGGCAAACGAAATTGTGATCGAACAAAGGGCGGACATGCCGAGAGAAGTGAAGAGGACGATTCTGCCGTACTTCTTGCCGGTCTCAGATCCAGCCGCGTGACTGGCGGCATAACCCGACGCGATGTCCCGCGCATCCGGATTGTTTGCGGCAGCGCTCGCACTCGCCACGGCTCCGAGCACCGCCATCGAGCCGACCGAGAACACAACGTAGAGAACAACGAACAAGGCAACCGATGTTAAGAACCGTTTAAGAAAAAGCATAGTCACTGAAGCGATTGGTTAGACTTCTTGACCGCGTTGGCCTGTGAAATACGACTTCTGTCTGTTCCACCAAAAGGCCCAGTACACGGCCACAAAGATAGCACCGAGCACAACCCCGATCGTGGCACCGAACTTTCCATATTGTTGGTGAATCGCAGACGGGAGCGCACGAATTATGAAGCTCACCGGAGCTAGGACCAGAACTACCCAGCCAATCTTCCAGGCAACCGGTGTCCTTCGATAAACTCCGTAAAAGGCAATGGCGTTAGCCGCGGCGAGCGCGAGCGCGTAGAATCTGCTGTAGCCATGATGGTATGTGACAACTGTGTCTGTGCGCGAACCAAAGTGGAACGATTGGATGCCCGTAATCGCAGAAAGCGCGCAAAGCACGCACACGAGAATCAGGATCGCCATCAACGCGCGCATAGATTTAGTAAGAATTAGACGGCAGTTTGCGGTCGATTTCCAGACGCAACTCGAAAAGAAAGTGCGACCAGCGCGACCAGAATGGCGAGATCGAGCACGAGATGAGTGGAGAAACTCCAGTTCTTGCTGGCGTGACCGAAGCAGCCGCAGGTGATGTCGAGGCCGCGAACCTTTGCCGCGATAGTGGCGATGATGAAGACCGACGTCAGCGCGGCTAAGATCGACAATCCCCCGCGATACAAAAACCGGAAAATCAGCGCGACTCCGCAGAAGATTTCCAGCCAGGGCAAATAGAAGGCGAGCCGCACGCTGATGAACCACGGCAAAATTTTATAATTATCGATGTCGATCCCGAACTGAATCGGATCTAGCACCTTGATCACGCCGGCGTAAATGAAAACGCCGCCGACAATCACATCCACAATCCACCAGACGAACGATTTAGCCATTTCAACTTCTCAACTTCTCAACATCTCAACGATTCTTCTTCAGCCATTCTTCCCAGCCGCCCTGGAGCACGAACACGCAGTTCTTGCCCTCGCCATCTTTCAATTGCGCTTCATCGCGCAATCTTTTCGCCACTTCGCGGGCGGCGTTGCAGCTTTCCGCGCTGCAATAAACGACAACCTTTTTGTCCGGCGACCAATTCGGCAAAAATTGCTGCAATAAATCGTTCCAGCGATCTTCGTTCAACGAGACGGCGCCCGGCACATGGTCGCGCGCAAATTCTTCATCCGGGCGCGCATCCACCCAAATCGCATTCTCACCCCAGGCGCGCGCTTGATCGACAGTTACCAATTCCGAAGGCGGAATCGGCGATTGCCACGAAATCTTGTCGCGAAAATAAATCGCCTCACCAATGGCAGGAGCGAACGCAAGCAGGACAAGGATCGCGGCCTGCCGGAGCCATTGACCACTCACGAAAATCTTATTGTTGCGCTGGACCGGCCGGGTTCTTCGCCGGAGTTGCCACCGCATTGGCCGGAACGTTTACTGGCGGGTTCACCTGCGCGTTTACATAAAACGATCGCGGCGCCTCTTTTGGAAAGTCCGACTGGATCATCAACGCCGCCGCGGTCGGGTGGCTCGTCTCCTTGGGCTGGATCTCGATCTTCCATTCGCCCGCCCCGGCGGGTTCGACTTTCGCCGTAAAGGCCTGGCTGTTGGATTTCACGGTCAAATTTTTGGCCGGAAAATCTTTCGACGCCTTCACCATAACCGTCTTCGGTTTCGGATCTTCGCCACTATGCCAATAAACAAACGTCGGCTTGATTTCAAACGGTGTTCCGATCATGGCCCGCAACGTCAGAATTGTGGTGGCCTGCGTAGGATTCGGATCGTCGGTCTGGACCGTGACCGTTTTCACCTG
>DASYVQ010000147.1:0-22273 GCA_035936875.1 Chthoniobacterales bacterium | reverse complement strand
AAATTGGCGGGCGCGGTTTCGCGGCACAAATCGCAGTCGATGCATTGCTCATCGACATAGAATTTTCCGGCTACGTTTTCCGGGTATTTGTTTGCGGCGTCGGCCATGGTTATTGGTTTGAAAGTGGGGGTGTGGAAGGTTAGGAAGAAACGCTGGGGGCGCAATGCAATTTGCGTGTCAAAGCGGTCTTGTGCAACCGTCAGACAAGCCATGGGCGATTTCAGTTGGACACCGGAATGAAATCTGAAACGAGCAAAACGCTGTGGGCTTTTCTGATCGAGCTGGCCGTCTACGCCGTTCTCGTCGTCGGCTACTTCTTTCTCGTGCTGCATTTTCTCGGCGGCTGGCTGTACCAGCTCGAAATTCATCATCGATACACTTACGCCGGCGTCGCCATTCTTCTCATCATCGGACAGGCGGTGGTGCTGGAAAATGTGACCACGCTTTTGCTGCGAATCATCCGCGGCCGCTCGGAATAAATCGACATGTTCTTCCCGATCTCGAACTCACACATCAGTCCGATCTATCTCGCCATCGTCGGGTTTTTAATCGGCATCCTGGGCGGTTTTTTCGGCGTGGGCGGAAGTTTCATTGCCGGCCCGGCGCTGAGGGCGATGGGCGTGGATTGGAATTTTGCGGTCGGTACTGATCTGGCACACATCGTTGGCAAATCTGTCGTCGCGGCAAAACGGCACCGCGCGCTCGGCAATGTCGATCTTAAACTCGGATTGATCATGGCCCTTGGCACCATCGGCGGCGCCGAATGTGGCGCGCAGTTCATTCAAATGTTAAAGCGCGCGGGTAATGTGAACCTTGTCGTGAGCATCGTCTCCATCGTTATCTACTTTTCCATTTCTGCTTTCATGCTGTGGGAAGGATTGAGAACTTTGCAAACGCAAAGCAAGCGCACGGAGGCAGGCAGAAAGGCCTTGAAAAAAGACGAATCGGCTTTCCAGCACATTGCCCACGCGATTCAACGGCTTCGGTTACCGCCCATGATCAAGTTGCCAGTCTCTGGCGTGACCATTTCGCTTTGGGTCATTCTTCTTGTAGCTTTCGTCGGCGGATTGTTCAGCGGATTTCTTGGCGGCGGCGCAGGTTACATCCGGATGCCGTCGATGGTTTATGTGCTCGGGATACCGACACATCTCGCGGTTGGCACCGATTTGTTTGAGATCATTATCTCGGCCAGCTACGGAACTTTCACTCACGCGATCAAAGGCAACGTCGATATTTTGATTGCGCTGGTTATGAATACGGGCGCGGCCATCGGCGCGCAGATCGGCGCCATCTCCACTCAATATTTCGCCGGACCAAAAATTCGGCTCGCCTTTGTGCCGCTTCCGCTGATTGGCGCCGCCATTGTGATCTACACTCTGATGACCGGACACAAATTTTAACGCACCATGAAAATTTTGATTTGCAGTGATGGAATGCCGGCCGCGGATAACGCGACACGACTCGGCGGTCTGGTGGCCGCTTCGGCTCGCGCCGAAACAACTCTTCTCGGCATCGCGGAGAAGCCGCAAGATGAGCCTTCGCTGCGCGGTGCGCTCGAGACGCAAGCGCAATCTCTCCGCGAGCAGGGCGTTGTTCCCGAGATTGTTGTGCTGGCGGGCGAGCCGATTCGGCAAATCCTCAATCAAACATCGACAACCAACTACGATCTGGTCGTTATCGGCTCGCGGCGGACGAGATCGACCGGGCTTTATTGGCGCTCGGAAAAAACTTACGAAGTGATCAAGGCGATTCCGCCGCCGGTCCTGGTGGCCATCGGAGATTGCGAAAAGCTAAAACGTCTTCTCGTTTGCACCGGCGGAAAAGAATTCATCGAAGAGGCGGTGCAACTCACGGGTAAAGTCGCTGCTGCGGTTGGCGCATCGGTCACGCTGCTGCACGTGATGGCCGAACCGCCCGCCATTTACGCCGACCTGGTGCGCCTGGAAGAAGATGTGGATCGATTGCTGGAATCGAAATCGGAGCTCGGAACGAATCTTCGCCACCAGCAAAAGGAACTCGAAAGCCTGGGCGTACAGGCGGAAGTGCGTGTCCGGCACGGCATCGTGCTCGAACAAGTTTTCAACGAAGCGCGCGAAGGCAATTACGATTTGATCGTCACCGGCTCGTCGAGGGCGCGCGGGATGTTTCGTCATTACATCATGGGCGATCTCACCCGGAGCATTTTGAACCACGCCAGTTGTCCCGTGCTGGTAGCGCGCGCCGAAAAAAGCGAAGGCGGCATAACTCTTTTGGGCGCGCTCAAACGCCTGTTCGGTCCAAGCCGGAAATAAAGCTCGTTTTTAATCTCTGGGGATCGCACGCGCCTCGCGTGCGATGCCAGTCCGGCTCGGACCGACGGCGCCCTCGCCGTTGCGAACTTTCCTGCTGCTGTAGGGGAAGGCGTTGCCTTCCTATGGGAAGCTGACAGCTTCCCCTACAGGTTTGATAGCAATTGTTGTATCGACAATTCGCCGCGCATCAACGCTTCGCCAATCAGCACGGCATCCACACCACAAGCTTGTATCCGCGCGACATCTTCCGCGCTCTTGATTCCGCTCTCGCTAACCAGCACGATTTCATCCGGAACGTGCCGGCATAAATTCTCGGTCACGGCAAGATCGACGTCGAACGTCGTCAGATCGCGATTGTTGATTCCGATAATTTTCGCGCCGGCCTCGAGCGCGCGATCCAGTTCTTTGCGTGAATGTATTTCCACGAGTGCGTCGAGGCGATACTTTTCCGCAGCTTTCAGAAGATCAACAAGTCCGGTCGCCGCGGCGACACGGACTCGTCCCGTGGCGAGTTGTTTCGGATCGAGCGCGGCGACGATCAGCAGGATCGCGTCCGCGCCGTTCGCCGCCGACTCGGCGATTTGAATTTCATCCAGAACAAAATCCTTCCGCAAAATCGGAAGTGAAACCGCGCGCCGGACATCGACCAGGTGATCGAGTTTGCCTTGGAAAAATCTCTCGTCGGTCAAAACCGAAATCGCGGCCGCTCCGGCGCGCTCGTATTTTTTTGCGGTCGCGACCGGATCGAACGATTGCGCAATCACACCCGCCGAGGGCGACGCTTTCTTGATCTCGGCGATGATCGCGAGTTTGCCGTCAGCGCGTGCGAGCGCCGAACGGAAACTACGGAAATCTTTTCGGGCACGCGCTTTTCGATCTAATTCAGCCGCGCGCGGTCGCAGCCGCTCGATCTCAGCCCGTTTGGCCCGCAGGATTTCTTCGAGACGATTCATAGTTGAACCAAATTAAGAAAGCATGAACGCAAGAAATCTAAAATCCGTCTTTTCCTGTTTTCCTGGGTTCCTGATTTATTCTTCCTGATAATGGAACAAAAATCCGGACAGAAGATAACGAAGAGAACCAAGCTTTTAACCCACGAAACACGCCAATTACACGAAAGAGTTTAGGTTAACAGCAACTGTTCTCCGAATTTTAGCGTCTTTTCGCGTGTTTAGTGGGCGTTGTAGAGGCGCTCGCCGCGGCGAGCGCCTGGCAGCTTCCCGCTTGCTCGTGTAACCACCGGATGCAATCTTTGCCCGCTTCGTGCCGACGTAGCTCAGCTGGTAGAGCAACGGTTTCGTAAACCGTAGGTCACCGGTTCAATCCCGGTCGTCGGCTCCATGCCTAATCAGCGGATACAGAGGCTGTTGGCAATTCGACACCGGGTGTCCAAATCTGCACAGCCCTGCTCAACGGTCGGCGTCCGGCGTGTCCACAGGTTGTCCAACTCAAACATTTTGCCTTGAACTGGCAATGAAATGAGGTGAAGTTCCAGCATGGGACGGATCACGACGAGTGGCCGTCCCTTTTTTGTTGGTCGATTTTATCATGACTGATTCTAGTATTATTGGCGCTGCGATCGGTGCCATTGGCACTGTTTTGGCCGCCGTTGTTGCTTGGGTGTTGCGGAAAAGAGAGGCTAGAGATTCGTCGGCTCCGTCAAGCTCAGTTGAACCACGTTCGGGTCCTTTACCACAGGCAACTAAGTCTCCATCCGAGGAAGCGGCACATACGGCGACAGAGCGAAAGCAAATCACCGATCTGACACATGAACAGATTGTCGAGAATATTGAGCGAGTTCCGCCTTTACAGCGCGAGGATATTATTAAGCACTACAGAGGGATTCGCGTAGAACGGATCGGAAAACTCCAAAATGCCCGAAGGCGAGACGACGGCTCTCTTTCCGTTGCGCTCACTTTTCTTAGTCACGGGGGCATGATCTGGTGTGACGCAAGTCCCGAAGACTGTCCTGAGTTGGCGTTCATAAATGAAGGAACTCCACTGCGTGCGGTCGGTGAGATTGCCGAGGTTTCTAAGTACGAGGAGAAGTTATTGGACTGCGAAATCACCGTTTTCCGAGAAAGTTTGCCGTCTGCAAAAGAGAACGAGGTCGGCCAAAGTGATAGCCACCGTACAGAGGTTTCTCACCGCCCGCTTCGACATTCATCATCCCAACGTGAGGAGCTCGAAGAGACTTTGTACTCGTTGGTCAAGAAGCAGTCGCAAGATCATCCCACGACCCACATCGAGTTCGCTCCGGCCTTAAAGCCATTTATCAAAGAACTGCGACGATATGAGGCTGCAGGGGCGATAACGGGTTCGCATGCTCTTGGCGTCGACGGCGAGTTCGCGGCGGGACTCCGAATAAAATCTGCGTTCCTCGTAGAGCTGGCACGGCTAAACGAAGATCCGAAGGAAATCGCAAAATTAGAGGAAATTATCGAGTGCGCTAAAGGGCCGCTTAATGGGCTCGAGCTTCGAAAATCAGTTTGTCTACCCCTCACTGTAATTGATGCCTTTTTTAATGAATATGAGGCACAGGGCCAGGGCTTAAAATCGAAAGAAATAGGCAGCTCTCTCTACATTCCCAAGCCATTAGACGATTCGCAGCCGCCAGTTCGAGACAAAGAACAAACGAATCTCGGAACCGTCACTGTGATAGATGACACTCAGAAACTTCAAGAGATCGAGCGCTTGATGCAAACACAACGGATTGCCGTTATCGAGCGGCCAACTGGCTCGTCTTTCATCTGTGTGCATTCCTTTGAGGATTTACGGGATGGGTTTCACCGTTTTTCATTCCTTTTGCCTTTAGACCAGAAGGAGAAGTTTCTCTCTTATCGCTCATGGGACAAGCGCAATGAGGACTTCAAACCATTTGTACAGTTTGCGGAAGGCTTCGTTGATGGAAAACGTGAGCGGAGAGTCTACTACCTGCAGCATGGTAACGAGGCCGGTGCTGAGGCATTGGTACGTACGCGATATTATTGGAAGAACTATCCTGCTCAAATCGAGATTGCCGAGGAGTTCCGTTTGTTTTGGAACCTGTATCAGATTCATGACAGAAGTCGGAATGTTCTGCTTCACTGCGATACGGACGGCACTGAGCACGAAGTCGTTCGCATCAATAAATCACTCGTCGAAATACAACTTCGATTTCTCGTTGATTACCTTCGAGCGAAACAGATGCACTTAGCGATGCAATTGGAGGGTAACTACTGGAGTCGCCATCCATTGGAGAAATTGGGGCTCTCGGCTGGTGAACGAGAGAACACCGGTGATTTTTTCCATTGGTGGTTCAACATTTCTAATAAGATTTCAGCAGAAGATTACCAAAGTATTTCACTTTTATCGGGAAAAGTTATAATCCCGTGTCCCGGAGATATCGAATATCGCGACCCATATGCGAATGATGACACTACTTATCCAGAGTTCATTGTCGGACAGGACGACACGGGCCAACCGATCATGGACGCGTGGGATGAAGAGACAAAGGGACATGTCAATGCGTTAACGCCTGTATTCTTTCAGCGCGCCGTCCTGCGACGATATTTTGCGGAGCCAGATCGATACGAAGTTAGCGATGGTGAGCTACGATGCTCTGGCTTTTGGAGTCTGCGGATGGACAATGATCATCCGCGTCACATCGTTGCATGGCTTAAGGACCTTGGACAAGGACTGCCTAGAGCAGAACGTGAGCATTGGCGCCAATATAATATTCCGCCCGATGGTGTGCCTAGTAAGACGTTTTATACACGCAACATTCGAGCATGGTTTGCCGATCCCGAGATGCCTGATCTAAGGTTGAAGCAGTTATATCCTCGCGTGAATAAATCGTGGATGGAGCGATATGGCTGGCCGCTATGGTGTGAACCTGAGTCAGAGGATCAGTATGTCTTTCAGCAGGTACACGTTTGTTTAGATGAAAACCAACCTGAGTTTGATCAACAGAGCGGGTTACTTGCAAAACTAATCGTTGACTTTCTAAATGTGGCCACAATTACGAAGGAACTTAGAATGGACAATCTCCCTGATGGCTCGTTGAATCGCCTAGAACGTTTCTTCACAAACGCCGGGTTTGCCGAAGCCAAACAACAAATTGAATCTCTAAGAACAATCCAGCAGCTACGTTCTGCAGGGGCTGCGCACGGAAAGGGATCGAACTATGCCGCTGCGCTTAAGCGGGCTGGACTTGATGGACTCTCCCTAGTCGATGCTTCAATGAAGATTTTTCAAGGTGCGGTTGCTTTTGTTACATGGCTACAGGTAAAAGTACTGAATATCCAAGATGATGGGCCGCCGCCGATCGAACCATGATACTTTAAGAAGCGACGTGGGCCTTGTTCCGTTATGGCGGATCATGCAACGGTAATCCAAAATTCGACAGTCGTTAATTATGGCCGTTCAACGTGAAATAGATGAATGCCGGATCGCTTACAAAAACTACAGTCGCGATCAATTAATCGCTGTGATCCGGTCGAAGGCCGAATTCTCCGCAGAACACATCGCCGCGACGCAATGCCTTGCTGAAATGGTTGATTATGCAGAATACGAACGGAGGATTATTGATATTGCACGTGACTCAAATTACGCGTTTTGGAATGCATTGCTAACGTTCGACGGAATTATCATTAGCGTCTTTTCTGCCATTGCTGTTTTCAGCCAGGCTGCCAAGCCTTTGATTTTCATCATCATTGCCATTTCGATGCTGTCCGCTGTCTTTCTGATTCTTAATTTCCGCAGTGTTCGCAATACCTACAGACTCATCGGCAAAACTATGGATCTGGGCGTCGAGCGTCTGTCTCCTGAGCAGCGAAAACAACAGATTGCGATCTCAAATCGTGGGCACGAATGGTGTAATTATCGTGAAATAGCCACTTATTACGTTCTTGTCGGACAGGGCATCCTGATTCTTTTTCTCATCTGCGTCAGATGATTGAAACGACATCCTACAATTTTGGCCGGGCTTTGTGCCAGTCGGTGCTTTGCTCGTAAGCGTGCGCGATTTGTAAAATGCGCGCCTCGTCGAGCGCTTTGCCTAGCAACTGCAAACCGATTCGTAGTGGCAACGCGCCGTCGTTTCTCAGCCGAAGATGGATTCCAGTGGAAGGCCGGGATTGAGATGATTCGTGGCCAGCCAGTCGCTGTTAAAAAGTTTTGACTGATACTTGTGCCCTGAGTCGCAGAGAATGGTGACGATGGTCTGGCCTGGGCCACGTTCCTTAGCGAAGCGAACGGCGCCGGCGATGTTGATTCCGCTGGAAAGACCGAGGAACAGACCTTCTTCGCGCAAAAGCTGGCAGATGATGGTCAAAGCGGTCTGGTCGTCAATCCGATAGGCTTGATCAACCGTGATGCCTTCAATGTTTTTCGTCACACGTGTTTGCCCGATGCCTTCCGCAAAAGAATCGCCGTCATTGGTCTCGGTGTTGCCGTTGGTGAACCAAGACCACATGGCAGAGCCATAGGGATCGGGGCACACAGCGGCAACCTTTGGGTTTTGCTTCTTCAGGTAAAGCGTCGCGCCGGCGAGTGTGCCGCCGGTGCCGATAGAAGCGACAAAGGCGCTGACCTGTCCTTTAGTTTGCTTCCAGATTTCTGGTCCAGTGCTGCGGTAATGGGCTTCACGATTAGAAGTATTGTCGAATTGATTTGCCCAGAACCAGCCACGCTCCTCGGCCAGCCGTCGCGCGATGTGATTGTAGTTTTCCGGATCCCGGTAAGGCTTTTCGGGCACGGTGATGACTTCGGCGCCAAGGATGCGCAGGAGACTTATTTTTTCCGGCGACTGAGTTTCGGGAATGACGATCACTGTTCGGTAACCTCTTGCGTGACCGATCATGGTAAGGCCGATGCCTGTGTTACCAGCAGTGCCCTCGACGATGGTTCCGCCTGGCTGGAGCAGACGTTGTTTCTCGGCATCAGTGATGATCCCATAGGCGGCGCGATCTTTTACCGAGCCACCGGGACTCATGAATTCCGCCTTGCCGAGAATCTCACAGCCTGTGAGCTTGGACAAACGACTGAGCCGGATCAGCGGTGTGTTGCCGACGTGTCCATCAACGCCTTGATAGGGTGCAATGCTCATAATGCCTGCATAACATCTGCCAAATTCTCATACGAAGGAAGGGTTTGAAAGCCGCGGTCGGCGAATCAGTCTAAAACTCCAGCCTTTCACTCGCGAAATTATTGGAGGGACACGCGCCGTCGTGTCCCAAATATAGAGCGCCGACAGCGCGGGCGCCCTCTACAATCTACAATTTTGGCCGGGCTTTATGCCAGTCGGTGCTTTGCTCGTAGGCGTGCGCGATTTGGAAAATGCGCGCTTCATCGAGTGCTTTGCCTAACAACTGCAACCCGATCGGCAACTGCTTGTTGTCGATCTTAGCAAAACCGCACGGCACGCTGATCCCGCAAATCCCAGCCAGATTTCCGGTGTTGGTGAAAATATCGGCGAGGTACATTTGCAACGGATCGGCGGTGCGCTCGCCGAGCTTGAACGCCGGCACCGGTGAAGTCGGCGAAACGATCGCGTCCACTTTCTCAAATGCTTTGGCGAAATCCTGGCGGATCAGTTGGCGCACTTTTTGCGCGCGCAGATAATAGGCGTCGTAATAACCGGAGCTGAGGACGTAGGTCCCCAGAATGATGCGCCGTTTCACTTCCGCACCAAAACCCTCCTCGCGAGTGCGGCCATAGAAATCGAGCAAATCTTTCGGATTCTCGGCGCGATGTCCGTAACGCACGCCGTCGAAGCGCGCGAGATTCGCGGACGCTTCCGCGGTCGCCAGAAAATAATAAACGGCGATGCCGTAGTCGGTGTGAGGCAAACTAACATCGACAATCTCGGCGCCGAGCGCTTGCAATTGTTTGAGCGCGGCATCGATCGCCGATTTCACCTGCGGATCGATTCCCTCGATCATGTATTCCTTCGGCAAACCCAATCGGATTCCTTTCAAATCGCGGCCGAGCGCGGCGGTATAATCCGGAACGGGCTCGTTCAGTGATGTCGAATCGAACGGATCGTGACCGGCCATCGCATTCATGATTAGCGCGGAGTCGCGCACGGTTTTGCTAAGCGGGCCGACTTGATCGAGGGATGACGCAAACGCGGTCACACCGAAACGCGAGACGCGCCCATAAGTTGGTTTGAGTCCGACAACTCCGGAGACGGCGGCCGGTTGTCGAATCGAGCCGCCGGTGTCGGTGCCGAGCCCGGCGAAAGCTTCATCGGCCGCGACCGCTGCGGCGGAGCCGCCGCTGGAGCCGCCTGGCACACGCGACACGTCCCAGGGATTTCGAGTGAGTTTCACACTTGAATTCTCGGTCGACGAACCCATGGCAAATTCGTCCATGTTGGTTTTGCCGAACGGAATCGCGCCCGCGGCGCGCAGTTTCGTGATCACTGTCGCATCATAGGGCGCGCGATAATTGTGCAGAATCTTCGAGCCACACGTGCACGGCTGCCCCTTCACGTTGATGATGTCTTTGATCGCGATTGGCACGCCACCGAGTGGAAGATGAACATCCACTTTTTCGGCTTCTTTGGCCGCGGCTTCGAAATCGATCGAGAGATAAGCGTCGATCGTTCCATCGACATCTTTGATTCGCGCGTGCAGCGCGTCGAGCACTTCGCGTGGTGAAATTTCGCGGCGGCGAAGTAAACCTTGGAGGTCGGCGATGTTGAGCGCCGGCAGATCAGCCGGCTTCATTCGACCACTTTCGTGACGATGAAAAGATTGTTCGCCTTCTGCGGCGCGTTGCTGAGCGCTTCCTCGGCCGTGAACCAATCGCGAGAAAAATCTTCACGGAAAACATTGAAGACTGGAATCGCGTGCGCAGATGCTTCCACGTGACTGACGTCGACCTCCTTTAATTTCTCGGCGTACTTCAAGACGTCGCCCAGTTGTTTCTGGAACAGGCGCGTCTCTTCGTCGGTCAAATTCAGGCGCGCCAGTTTCGCGACATATCCAACATCGAGATCGGAAGGTCCGGCCATGGCTAGAAATGTAAATGACTGAGCAACCAAATCACCGCGGCCACGAGGGCAATGGCAAGAACGAGAAACACGATGCGACCCTCACGCCGCGCTTTGCGGAGCGAACCCCGCGGCCGCGCCTTTCCAGCGTCGTCACCGTAACGTTTGTCCTGAAGCGCGGCGGAAACATTTAGGCGGCTTCCGCCTTCACTTGCGCGCATGAGCAATTCCTCGCGCTGCCGCCGTTCCACCTCCTCGGCCACGCGCGGCGCATCGGCGATCATTTGCTCGAGCTTTTTGACTTGATCGCGGAGCTCCGATTCCTGTCGCGCCAGTTCCGATTTGCTGTGATCGAGCGCGGTACCCGATTTACTCGTGCGGCGAAGCATGCAGCATCACTGGATCCGATGGGCCATCCAGAAAAAGAGAAAAAGCGCGATAAATCCAAAAACGATAAACGGCAAACTGAAAGCCAACCCGATTTTAATCCAGCGTCCAAAATCGGTTCCTTTGTTCAACAGGTCGGCTACGTCCGGTGCGGCCTCGGGCAACGCTTCATCGCCTCCTCCTCCGGCCGCCTGCAGCCGGCTGCGTTGCTGGCTGAACTCACCGCGCGCGCTCTCCACCGTGCTCAGCGCCCGGCTCAATTCCTTGTGCAAATCCGACGGGCTCCAGCTTTTCGGATCGATCGCTTCGATCAGTTCCAAGTGTTGCCCGAAACTTTCCCGCATCGCGCGCAATTGCTCGAGCCGCTTCTGCGCATCGTAAGCTTCGCGCTCCAGGACCACGAGGGATCGCGTCAGCTTGTCGGTCATGTCGACGCGCCCGCGTTCCAGTTCCTCCTGTTTCCGGCTCAGCTCTTCCAGTTCGCGCTTTTGTTTTTCAATCTGTTCCTGCTGACGCTTGAGATGGAGCAATTGATCCTGCGCTTTTTTCACCTGCGAATCGAGATGCTCCGACGAAAGCGGTTCTTCTGGACGCAGCTCCAGCATTTGTTCGATCGGTCGGATTTTTTCTGGCATGGCAAATTGTTTCAACTTTGCTTCCTCGCGCTTGGTCGCCGCTGACGCGAACATTAGTTACGCATTCCGAGAATTCCAGAATTTTCCCGAAAGAATTTTTGCTGCGATCAAGGGCGTTTTCGGATTTGGACGATTCTGTAGGGGACGACGTTGTCGTCCCACGGGAAGCCAACGGCTTCCCCTACAAAGATCAGCGTCCCGGCATCATTTCGAGCAAGACTCCTTTGAAATACTCGGTTTCAGGAATTGTCGGCAGCACCGGATGATCGGGCGCTTGCTCGAATCGGCGCAATCGCCGCGCGGAGCGGCGCGCGTCCACCAACGCATCTGCAATCGTTTGGGAAAAGGCCGCGTCGCTCACGTGATGCGAACACGAAAATGTCGCCAGCAAACCGTCCTTCGACAAAAGTTTGAACGCGCGCACGTGCAACTCTCGATAACCACGGAGTGCATCGCGCAAGCCACTTTTCGTTTTCGTGAATGAGGGCGGATCGAGAACGATCAAGTCGTATTGCGCTTCCGCCTTTTCTGCGCCGCGCAGAAATTGAAAAACATCCTGCTGAATCCAGCGCACTTTCAATCCGCTTTGTTCAGCATTTTGTTTTCCGGCGGCGACGCCTTCGGTGCTTTCCTCGACGGCGGCGACATCTGAAGCGCCAGCGCGGGCGCAGCTGAGCGCAAACGCGCCCTCGTTGGCGAAACAATCGAGAACGCGGCGACCGCGGGCATGTTCAGCCACGACCGCGTAATTTTGTTTTTGATCGAGATAAAATCCGGTCTTCTGCGCACGCAAAAGATCGACGTCGAACTTCAATCCGCCGATTTCAATTTCGAGTGGCCCGGACGGCGCGGCGCCCTCCAGAACGCCCGTAATTAATTCAAGTCCTTCCGATTTTCGGATTGGCGAGTCATTGCGCTCCAGGATGGTGACCCACCCAAAAACCTCGACAATTGCACCGATAATCAGGGTTTTCCGCAAATCCATCGCCAGGGTGAGCGTTTGCAGGACAAAATGATCGCCATAACGATCCACGATCACGCCGGGGAGTCCGTCGCTCTCGCTCCAAACCACGCGGCGAAGTTTTGGATCGACATGCCGGCGGTCGCGGTATTCTGCCGCCTGCGCGATCCGGCGCTTGAAGAAATCGAGATCGAGATCCTGCCGCTGGCGCGAAAAACGGCGCGCCACGATCTGCGATTTGGAATTGTAGATCGCGCTCCCGATCAAATGGTCCTTGCCGTCTTTGAGTGATATCACGTCGCCATCGGCTGGGTTTCCGAAAATCTTCAGGACTTCGCTGGAAAAAACCCAGTCGTGTCCATGCAAAATTCGCGCACGCGGTTTGACGACGAGACCTGCCATAGCCAAGAATGTTAGATGCAAACGTCGCCGCAATCGATTGTTGATCTTCCGGGGATTAAAAAATTACGCAGCGGCAAGGTGCGCGAAGTTTTCGATCTCGGCGAGACGCTCCTCTTTGTCGCGACCGACCGGCTCTCGGCGTTCGATGTCATTTTGCCCGATCCGATTCCAAAAAAAGGCGCAGTGCTAAACCAACTGTCCGCGTTCTGGTTCAAACGGTTCGACAACTCCGACATGCGTCGCGAGCAGAGGATCGACAACCACTTTGTCACGGCGAACTTCGAAGAGTTTCCGAAAAATTTGCAGTCGTTTCGGGCGGAGCTTGTGGGCCGTTCGATGATCGTGCGCAAGACCAAACCGCTGGCGGTGGAATGTGTGGTGCGCGGTTACCTGGCTGGGTCCGGTTGGAAAGAATATCAGGAAAGCCAAAGCGTGTGCGGAATTAAACTTCCAGCCGGCTTGAAACTCGCGTCCCAATTGCCAGAGCCGATTTTCACGCCGGCAACGAAAAGCGACGAAGGACACGATCTCAACATCGATTGGAACGAATGTTGCCGGATTCTCGGCCAGGATATCGCTACGAAAGCGCGCGACCTTAGTTTGGAAGTTTATTCCGCGGGACGCGATCACGCCGGACAACGCGGCATCATCGTCGCCGACACGAAGTTCGAATTCGGAACCGTCGGCGGAAAACTTTTGCTGATCGACGAATGCCTCACGCCGGACTCATCGCGGTTCTGGCCGAAAGACCAATATGTCGTCGGGCAAAGCCCGCCCAGCTTCGACAAACAATTTGTGCGCGATTATCTGGAGACGCTCGATTGGGACAAGACGCCGCCGGCGCCGAAGTTGCCCGGGGATGTTATCGGGAGAACAGCCGCGAAATACGTCGAGGCGTTTGAGAAGCTGACCGGCGAGAAGTTAAAACTGTAGGGGACGCTGTTAGCGTCCCATGGGAAGCGAACCGCTTCCCCTGCAGAAGAGGGCGCAGCTACCCGAGCAATTCGCTCACCAGCGATTTCTCCTCCTTTAATTCCGCGACTGATTTGTCGATCTTGTCGCGGCTGAAATCGTTGAGCGGAAGTTTTTGCACGATCTCCCATTTGCCGCCGCGGACGCGGACCGGGAAAGACGAGATCAATCCTCTCTCGACGTCGTAGCTTCCGTCGGAGCAAACGGCAACGCTGTGCCATTCATCCCGCGGCGTGTCGCTGGTGAGAAAGCGCACACTGTCGACAATCGCGTTTGCGGCCGAACCCGCCGACGAAAGTCCGCGTGCTTTGATGATTGCCGCGCCGCGCTGTTGCACGGCTGCGATGAAGTCTTCCTTCAGCCATTTCTCGTCGCCGATCACTTCATTAGCCAGGCGATTGTCGATCTTTGCGTTGTAAAAGTCGGGATATTGCGTGGACGAATGATTGCCCCAGATGGTCATGTTGCTCACGCGCGTGATTTCCACTCCGGCTTTGTGCGCGAGCTGGGCGCGGGCGCGGTTTTCATCGAGCCGGGTCATGGCGAACCAGCGATGAGACGGGATTTCCTGCGCGTTGTTCATCGCGATCAAGCAATTCGTGTTGCACGGATTGCCGATGACGAGCACGCGCACGTCGGCGGACGCATTCCGTTCGATGGCTTGGCCTTGTCCGATGAAAATCTTGCCGTTGATCCCGAGCAAATCCTTCCGCTCCATCCCGGCTTTGCGCGGGACGCTGCCGACGAGCAACGCCCAATTGATGTCGCGGAATCCCTCATTCAAATCGGCCGTCGGCACGATCGATTGCAAAAGCGGAAATGCACAGTCGTGCAGCTCCATGACAACGCCGTCGAGTGCTCCGAGCGCAGCCGGGATTTCGATCAGATGCAACGCCAAGGGTTGGTCGGGGCCAAACATTTCGCCGGAAGCGATGCGAAAAATGAGCGAGTAGCCAATCTGCCCGGCGGCGCCGGTGACGGCGACTTTAATCGGAGACTTCATACGAATTTCTCTGCCACAGATTTACACAGATCAAACACAGATTTTTTCTGTAGAAGAAGGCACGAAAGGAAACAATTCCGAATCTGTGAAAATCTGTGTTCATCTGTGGCTAAATTCTGCCGCTTTTTTCCAGCAGCTCGCGGATCAATTTCATTCGGCGCCGTTCGGTCGGGCTGGAGCGAAGGTCGGCCACCGTCCGTTGCATTCGTCGCACCCAATTTGACCTCGCAGCCGTGCCCGGGACGTTAAACCGATATCTTCGGGCGAGCAGGTCCGTGATCATGACGATGGCAATCCAGGATTCGGATTTGAAGAGCGCTTCCATGACTGCAGGATAGAATTCTTTTTCGAAATTCATCGGCTCGGTCTTCTGATCGAGCCCGGCGAAACGGGCGATCTTCGTCAGTTCGAAGCGTGCCTGTTCCGATGTCGATGTTTGTCGTTCGAAAGTTTCTTCCCACAATTTGTGCAACGGTTTGTGATCGTGGGTCGCGTAGGTGGCTACGGAAAGGCGCTCGTATTCTTCGCCCGGCGTGACGCGACCATGATAAAATTCCCATTGCGGGATTTTGAATCCGGCGATCTTTAACGAGCGCAGATGCGGCCGGACATAATCGGGTACGGTGCCGAGATCTTCGCCGATGGCGCGCGAATTCCCTGACTCCTCCAGGACAACGCGCAGGCATTCTTCGCCTTCACGTCGATTAGTTTCACAATTTTCCGGTGTCGTATCATCGCGCGGCGCGAAGTGGGGCGCGCGGCCGCCAGTTCGTTCCAACATCTGATTCCAATCGAGCGCGAGAAAGTTGCGATTTTCGCGCGGTCGCCAGGGAAAGGCATAGATCCGGTAGAAACCGAGGATGTGATCGATACGAAAAAGATGGAAACTGCGCCGCACGCTCCGGGCGCGTTGGCGCCACCAATTGAAATTCTGCTCGCGCATCGCATCCCAGCGAAAAAGCGGAATGCCCCAGTTCTGTCCCCATTTTTGGGTGAACTCGTCGTCCTTGAAATACGATTCCGGCGGCGCCCCACCGCACCAATCCAGCCTGAATTCATTGCGGCGCGCAAAAACATCCGCGCTGTAATAACTGACGCCGAATGGAATGTCGCCCATGAGCGCGACCTTCCGTTCTTCCGCGTAGGTTTTGACCGCCGACCATTGTTCGTGCGCGATCCATTGGACGTAGCGGAAAAACATCTCGCGCTCGGCAAATTGTTTTCGTTTTTCCGGTGACTGTCGATGCAACCAGGCGCGCGCGGATTCAATTTGTTGGTGCTCGGCCGGCCACTTGTCCCATGCTTCGCTCTCTCCGTTTTCTTCCATCAGCGCGCGGAAAAATGCGTAATCATCCAGCCAGACAGATTCACCCGCGCAAAAGTTTCGGAATTCTGATTGTCGATCTTCGGACGCGTGCGCGGAAAAACGGACAAACGCTTTTTCCAGCAAACTGCGCTTCAATTTTTTTACGTGCTCATATTTCACGCCGCCGTGGCGAAGTTTTGCAAGATCGACACTGGCGAGCGCGGCGTCGAAATCTTCGCGGGTTAAATCTGGCGGGCTGCCTGGCGCGAACTGCAGCGTGGTCGGTTCGATCGCTACCGCGCTGATCGCGTTGTATGGGCTGTTGTCGTGGCCCAGTTCGTTGATCGGCAAAAGTTGCACGAGTTTGAATCCGGTCTCCAATGCCCAATCGATGAAGTCGCGCAGGACCGCGACATCGCCGATACCGAGATCGTTTTCACCGCGCAGACCAAAAAGTGGCGCGAGAATCCCTGCGATTCGCCTGTCAGGTGATAGCTCCATCAATTCCCTTCAGCCACAGATAAACACAGATTCACAAAGTTCTTCAGCCACGGATGAACATGGATGAAACACGGATTCAGAAGACGAGGCGCTTGTACTCAAGTTTGTTCCGGCCGAAATTCAGGAGTATTTCGACCTTAATGCCGGTGGCTTTCAATTCGTTAAGTAATTGAGCTTCGTCGCGTTTGTCATATTGCGGAGCAACTTTGATCTCCACGGCAACACAACGGTCAACGATCAAATCGGCATCATAATCGCCAACAACGACGCCTTTGTATTGCACTTGGATGCGTCTTTCGATTTCGGCTGCAGCGCCGCGACGAACGAGCTCCACTTGCAATGCGCGTTGATAAACACGCTCAAGAAATCCGTAACCCAACTGCGAGTGGACTTCGAAGGCCGCGCCGATGATGACGCTCGTCGTCTTCTCATGCAAAAGCTTTCCTCCTCCTGACTCGTCGACTTCCAACATGCTTATCCGTGTCTATCCGTGTTAATCCGTGGCAACAAATCAGCCTCTTTGCACCTGCCAGTCTTCGACGAGCTGGTTCGGAATTTCTTTCAAAAAACGCGATGGCCGTTGGAAAACATCGCCGTAACCGGCATTCAACCGCATCTGCGGATAGGCGAGATAAAGTTCGTCTTTTGCGCGTGTAGTCGCGACATAAAAGAGGCGCCGCTCTTCTTCGAGCGCGTCGCGCGTGTCGAGCGAACGGCTGCTCGGAAACATGCCGTCGGTCAGCCAGATGACGAACACGGTGTGGAACTCGAGCCCCTTGGCCTGGTGCACAGTGGAAAGATTGACCGCTTCTTTGTCGGCGCGCTGATTCGGCGCCGCTTCGGCATCGACGTTGCTGATGAGCGCCAGTTGCGAAAGAAATTCATGCACGTCCTTGAATTGGCGCGAGAAAACCGCGAGCTGATCGAGATCTTCGCGACGCAACTCGTAGTTGGTGAAATTAACTTTCGCGTAATCATCGTAAATCGCTTCGACCACGGAGGTGATCATTTCCGAAGGCGGATTTGGTGTACCACCGGGCGCGATTTCATCGAGCGTATGCGCGAGCTGTGCCCAGGATTTCTTGGACTTCGGGCTGACGTGCATCGTTAGCAGGCGTTTGCCAAACGTTCTTGGAGCCGCGACGCCCTCGTCGCGAGAATTTTCGGCCCGGGGGCGGGCCGGCTCCATTGCTTCATTGAACGATTTCTCCCACGCGATCCAGAGATTTTCCGCGCTGCGATTGCCAATGCCGGGCAACAATTTGACCATGCGCTTGAATGCAACTTCATCGCGCGGATTGGCAACGAACCGGATGAACGAGGTCACGTCCTTAATGTGTGCTTGCTCAAAAAAGCGGACACCGCTGGTGATTTGATACGGAATTCCGCGACGCGAAAGCTCGAGTTGCAATTCGATCGCATGATAATGCGCGCGATAAAGCACCGCGACCTCGCCGAGATCGACGCCTTCATCGCGCAACTCAAGAATCCGCTGAGCGACAAACTGCGCCTGCTCAGCGCCATCATTTAGCGCGACCACCGCCGGCTTGACCGCGTTCGATTCGCGCGTTGCGCTCAGATGTTTGTGAAATTGCTGAACGTTGGCCGCGATCGCGGCGTTGGCGACTTCCAAGATCTCCGGCACGCTCCGGTAATTCATCTCGATCTTAAAAACTTGCGCGTCGGGATAACGTTTTGGAAATTCGAGAATGTTTTTGAAATTGGCGCCGCGCCAGGAGTAGATCGATTGCGCGTCGTCGCCCACCACCATGACGTTGCGATGGTCTTGCGCGAGGGTGTCGATCAAGTCGGCCTGGATTTTGTTCGTGTCCTGGTATTCGTCCACTAAAATGAATTGGAATTGCCGCCGATAAATCGCTGCGATGTTTTCGTGCTGCTTCAACATCGACAATGTCTTTTCCAGCAGGTCATCGAAATCGACGGAGTTGGTTGCTTTTTTCCTTTTCTGATAACGCCCTTGGACATCGCTGATCTTCTCAAGCAACGGAAGAAAATACGGGAACTTTTCCGCGAGCAACTCTTCCAACGGCCGCTCCGTATTCACGACGAAACTAAAAATCTCGGCGAGCACATCGCCTTTTGGGAACCGGATTTCCTTCGGATCGATGCCCGCGCTCGCAATCACCGCGTTGATCAAATCTTTTTGATCCTCGCGATCCATGATTGTGAACCCGCTCGAGTATCCGAGCGCGCTGCCGTGCCGGCGCAGCATTCGATTGCCGATGGAGTGAAACGTTCCGCCCCAAATGCCGCTGGCATCGACCGGCAACAAATTTGCAACCCGCTCGAGCATTTGCCGGGCGGCTTTGTTGGTGAAGGTGAGCAGCAAAATATTTCGCGGATCGATCCCGTTCTCGAGCAGGTAGGCGACGCGATAAGTCAGCGTGCGCGTCTTTCCCGAGCCAGCGCCGGCGATGACCAGGAGCGGTCCCGGCTGCGCGGTCACGGCCGCGAGCTGCTGCTCGTTCAACTCCGCCGCGTAATCGATGTGGATCGATGTCGATCTTGGCGGACGTTGCAGCGTGTATTGGCGAGACATCGCGTTTACCTGTAGCGGCGGTCTATGACCGTCGCAATCGTCACGTCAGTCAGCGCACTGTCACGCTACACGATCCCGAGCGGCCGTGATCGTCGAGCGCGGTCAATTGATAATCGCCTGGCGCTGACTTCCACGTCAGCATTTCTGTCACATTGGATTTTCCGATGAAGGTTTTGTCGGCGAACCAATAAACTTCACGCACGTCCGCGTCCGTCTTTGCGCGCAGCGGGATCGCTGTCGACGATGCGAAAAGGATGTCGTGTCCACCGGCAGGAGATGTAATTCGCGGCGGATTTCCAGTGCGCGACGCCAAGTCTGACTCGGTTCCTGGCAAGAACGGCGGCGGCGGACGCCGCGGCAGACCGGCGCGCGCGAAAAGTCTCAACAGATCGCTCGGCCAGAATTCGTAGACTTCGCGTCGCAATTGTCGCGTTCCGTCATCGATCGGCACGCGCAAACCGGTTGCAAGATCGACAAGTACTTCCTGGTGCACATCGCACGTTTTGATTGGTGAAATCCCGGGAATAAACCAACCTTCGACGTGGTGCGTGCAATGAGCCTCCGGCAAATCGCCCGATACGGCGCAAAATTCGACCCGCTTCAAATTCGCGCCCGGCGACGGAAGATGCGGCTCGATTCGCTCGGGCCAACTCGCACGAAGGCTGTCGATGACTTGAAACAAGAGTGGCGCGGCGGCCGAGCGCCCAACGAATGCCGGATTCGGCCGGCCATCGAAATTTCCGATCCAAACGCCGAGAACGTAGTGATTGAAAACTGCGATCGACCACGCGTCGTGAAAACCGTGCGACGTTCCCGTCTTCCAAAAAACCGGTGCCACATCATTTGAATCGGCATAATTAATCCCAGGTGGCGGTACGTTCAGCATTTCGAGCGTGAGGAAGGCTGCCTCCGGAGTGAGGATTTGATGGCCGCGTGTAGAAATTGGATCGCCCATCTTGCGGCGGAGTGGACGCAGGTCGCCGTTGTTGGCGAGAGCCGCGTAAAGCCGGACGAGGTCTTCCATCTTGATTTCGGCGCCACCGAGCGGAAGGGCCAGTCCGTAAAGAGATTCGGAGCGCGGCAATGCGACTCCGGCGCCGCGCAGAAATTCGTAAAGCGTCGGATGCGAAAGCTGCGATGCCAATTCGACCGCGGGAAGATTGCGACTGCGCGCCAATGCGTCCGTCGCGCGGATCGGTCCAAGAAATTCGCGATCGAAATTTTCCGGATTGTAATCGCCAAAACTGCGCGGCGCGTCCGCCAGGATCGACAATGGATGAATCAAGCCTTGCTGAAGCGCCAGCGCATAAACGAACGGCTTCAGCGTTGACCCGGGTGAGCGCGGGCTGCGTGTTCCGTCCACTTGTCCCTGGATTTCGGCATTGAAAAAATCTGCGGAGCCGATTTGGGCGAGCACTTCCATCGTTCGGACATCGACCAGTAGCGCAGCGGCATTTTGGATTCCGCGATTGTGATTTCCGCAGATGTAATCCGCGATCCGCCGCTCGATCAGCTGCTGCTTTTGCAGATCGAGCGTAGTGACGATTCCATCACGGCCCTTTTCGGCGGACAAAACTTGCTGGACAAAATGCGGCGCAAGAAATTTTCGTTCCGTTTCGGCGCGCGCGCTGAATTCTCGCGCGGAATTTTGCAGGTCGAGCTTGGCCCGGTCGTACCAATTACCCTGCGCAGCGTTGAGCGAGCGATTGTCGCGGCCCGCATACAAAGCGCGCCGCGTCGGACTCTGCGGAATAACGCTCAACGAAATTGATTCCGGTCCGGTCAAATGGGCCGCGGTTTTGCCAAAATAAATCTGACTGGCCGCGCCAATGCCTTCAATGTTGCGCCCGTACGGCGCGAGATTGAGATACGCTTCCAAGATATCGGATTTCGAGTAATGCCGCTCGAGCTCGAGCGCGCGCACGATCTGAGTAAGCTTCCCGGTTGGCGTTCGGGTCTGGAGATGAAAACGCAAACGCGCCAGTTGCATCGTAATTGTCGATGCTCCGGTGCGCGTGCCACCGTGCAGCAGGCCGTATCCTGAGCGCAGCAGAGCGATCGGATTCACGCCCGGGTGGCGCGCGAAATGTTTGTCTTCATATCGAAGAGTTGCGTCGATCAGCTCCGGCGAAATCTCGGGCAACGAAGTCCAAATCCGAAATTTCTGGTCCGGCGTGAGGGTGACGCGAAGCAATTTGCCATTGCGATCGTGCACGCATTGCGAAAATGAAATGTCATCGAGCAGCGGCGGTTTCGGCAGGCTGAGCCAAACGGAAGCGGCAACAGCGATGCAACTCGCAAGCGCGATCAACGAGCGTTTGAAGAAAAGACGGCGCATTGTCACTTCGTCACGCTGATCTTCCCGCCAACGCCGCGCCCCTTCACGTTGCGCTCGTACATCGATTCGGCGAACACCGGCGGCACGACGAATTCTCCGCGGTTGGACGATTTAATTTGGTAGTTGATTTCGAGCACGTGGTCGGACGCGGTCGTGAAAAATACCGCGCGATCTTCCCGGACATCGACATAATCGATTCCGTTGACCGAGGAAACTCCGGGCTGCAGCGACGAACCGACAACTTCAAATCCGCCGGGCAAAAGATCGATAACGGCGACGTTCGTCACCGTTTCGTCCTTCACACTGCGCACGCGCAGACGAACGTGAACCGGTTCGCCAAGCTTGGTGCGCGCGACCGGCTTGTCGTTTTTGTCGAGCAACTCGCGAAAGACTTCCAGCCCGGCAGTGAGCGGCTTCTCCAGAGCATGTCGATCGAAGCCAGCCTCGACCACTTGAAAAAACGCGCCGGGCCCGCCGATCGCAGCCGCACTTTTGAACCGAAGCGCGATTGCATCTTTGGAAAATGCCGATCGTTGCAGCAACTTGGCGCCACTCGTTAGGCTAACCTCGCGTTTGTCTGCGTGTACCTCGGCAATCGTCAGTTGGGGAAGATTTTGCGCGATCGCGTGCGAATATGCTTTTAATGCCTGCACGGCATAAGCGGCCGAAAGGGTGTTGAACTCACCGTCGCCAATGGGCCGCAGGATTTGTTCGAACTGTTGGGCCGAGATTTTTCGAAGCCGCGTCGGAAACTGCCGCGCCAGCACGCTCACATATTGCGAATTGGCGCCCAGCGGCTGGCAAAAATCGTCGTATTCGCGCTTCGTCTTATTGTCCATCTTGAACTTGTCGATCAAACTTTCCGCGTCCTTGTCTTTGTGCAGAAGTTTGAGCGCGCCGGCCAGGTAAACGCCGGTCAGATCGTTTTCCCACTCGTCC
>DASYVQ010000146.1:0-12358 GCA_035936875.1 Chthoniobacterales bacterium | reverse complement strand
CAACGTAGAGCGTCTTGCCGGACGCGTCGTTCGGGTCGAAGGCGATCGAGCCAATCGCGTTGGACGGAATGCCGTTGTTCGACGGACGCCATTTCGGCTCCGATGCCAGCGCGTTATCCGCCGTCCATACGCCACCACCCGCGGCGCCGATGAATATTTTGCAGTCGTTCCCGGCGCAATTCGGTGCGATCGCAATGGCGGTGGCGCGCCCTGAGAAAATGGTGCCGGCAGTAGCGCCGGTCGACTCGCTCGCGACCAGGGCTGATGCGGGCACGCCGCTCGGGCCGACTTCCCGCCAATTGTGTTTCTTGCCTTGCTGCTCGGTCTCTTTGTCCTTCGCCGCTTTCGCAGCGGTCTGCTGCTGGGCAGGCGCGATAGCCTTGGCCGGATAGGCCTTGTTGTCGTAAGCCTCCTGCTCCGCCCCATCGACGCCTCGCACCTGGCCGTTCTCCTCGGCGCGGGCTAGGAGCGTCTGGAAGTGGAGGGTAGCGCCATTGGAGCGAACGAGCCTCGCTTCATGCTTAGCTTTGCCCAATAACAATGGGCCGGATGTTTTCGCTGCGACGAAGGCGATTCCCAACGCCGTGATGACTAGTGCGCCCGCGATCGCGATGCGCAAATGATTCGAATGAGTAAACCAACGAGTAGGATTCATAAATATGGATATAAGGTTGAGTGGAACCACAAACCTCCACGACCTAATTCGAGAGCGTCAACATTTCTTTTCGAATTTTTGGAAAAAAAATGTGAATAGATTGCGAATAACTTTCGCGCAAAATATGCCGATATGCGCCAAGAATGCGCGTTGCGCCTATACGCCTATAGTATAGATTCGTGCTTGTCGCGGAAGATGTCGATCTTAACCGCGAATACCCCGCTCCGAAAATGCTTGATGCTTGATTTTAAAGCTGGCGCTCGATGTAATCGCATCGAAAATATTAAGATCATGAAGCTGACCATCTTTCTCGTTTTCGTTTGCTGCATTGGATTGATTTCTTATGCGGTCGCCGGACCAAGCTCGGCGAATGGGCCTGGGGCTCAAACCGACTCTGACATGTATGGTATGCCGGTAAGAGTGCCGACGACTCATTCGGGTCCAGCATTCACCGCGGGTGGTCAAGCGACCGCCGCGAATGCTTCCTCCAACAGCTCCTCGAATGGAGTCTCCAATGCTACATCGACCGGTGAGAATGCTTCCGCAAACGAATCGTCTGCTTCAACAGACGGATCCTCGAACGCGTCATCAACTAGTCAGAACCCATCCGCAAACCCTTACTCCAATGGATCCCTTAACCAGAATACAACCGCCGCCTCGAATGTTATCGGGCGTGGCCAAGAAAAAGTAGTGGAGATTTCCGATAAGGATCTAGCAGCTGAGGCCGCAAGGAACAGTGAGAAAAGCGAAGTCGCCAAAAAATTTGAACCGAGCATTCTCAATCAAGGCATAGATGAAATTGCCAATTCCAAGGCGAGTTCGAAAGTTCCCGATTTTGCTCCCGTCAATCCGGTGACGGGTGCACCGATTCCACCGCGGCCCTCTTTCAGACAACCACCGATCAGCCCGATTCCGCACGCTACCGTGCCACCGCAGGTTCCAGCCGTGCCAGGAATCAGCCCGATTCCGAGCGCCACGGTCAGTCGCGGTATAAACCCAGTGCCGAATGCAACTGTCAGTCCGCGTTCGTAAAAGTTAGCTCCCGCCGAAATTCACTGCACCCGAAACGAAGCGCGCGAACGTCCATGCGGACACCGCCACTTCCATAGGGTTCCGTCCGCTCGACGGCTAGGCCTAACGAATAGCGAGCAGCGAGCGATTACAAGAACCGCACTGACGAGTTCTGGTCGCTAATGTCGTGCCGCGCAATTGGGCGTTAGCACCCGCTCAATTAATTGGAAGCGGACTTCAAGGCTGAGCACAGCCTTGACGCAAAAACGCGCGATGTTTCGCGCCCTAATCTGAAAAAACGTCCGCGATGTTGATGCGGTAACCGTTCCACTCGAAGGCGGCGTTCTTGGCGCGAATCGTGATCCCTTTTTCGCGTTCCAGGTCCATCGAATCCATGACTCGCTCCTCGATTTTTTGATTCGCGCGGAAAGTTCCCGATTGTCGCAACAATTGATCGACAAGTGTGGTCTTGCCGTGATCTACGTGCGCAATGATGGCGATGTTACGGATCTTATCCATGGGGAATTCCGCGCGTGCGGAGCGCGGAATATGCGCGCAAGATCGACAATTAAAACAAAACGGGCCGGCATTACTGTCGGCCCGTTCGTTTAAACCGCTAATCGCTTGCCGCTTTAGGACGTCCTCTTAATTCGACTGCGCAGCACGACCAACAAAGCCGCCTTAGCGGATCCCGGTATCCATATCCATATCGACGTGGACACTCTGCTTCGAGACAACGGTAAACCGCTGCGGTTTCGCGCGCACGCGCCCGGGTCCGCGCCCTTTCACATCCAGAATATAGGCACCCGGCGGCAGCGCCACGCGATAGTTTCCTTTTTCGTCCGCCGTAACTCGCGCGATTTCTTTTTGTCCGTCCTGACTCAAGATGATGAGGGGATATTCCGAATATGTTTCAACCGTACCCTTCTCCACGTTTCCATTCGCAAGTTCGACCGGCTTGAGCGAAACGATCTTCAAATGTCCCTCCACGAAGCCTGGCGGCACAGCATCATTCGCCGCACTTCGGCCGGCCAGAACCAAGAAGACGCAGCCGGCAATCAGGTACCTGATGAACAAGATATTACCTCATCAAAAACCCCGGGCGGGATAGATTTTCACTACCCCGCCCGGTAAAGGTTAATCTTCTCTTTCTTAATCGTCTGCTTCGGGCAATTGCAGCAGCCACGCGCTGCGTCCGTGGGTAGCGGCATACAACCCGCGCCCCTTGATCGTCAAATGCGTTACCTCGACCATTGGCAGCCCCGTACCAGCTGCCGTCCACGTCGTGGATCCCTTCGCCAGACGCATGACGCCGAAATCGGAAGCAGCATAAAGATCTCCGGTCCTATCATCGCGAACGAGACCGGTGATCGGGAAGTCGGGCAGATTATAGCTGATATCGGTGAATGTCGCGGTCGGACCTGTCCGCACCGCTTCGAACACGTGGCCCGGGGCCGTTGTTCCGATCGTAACGTTATACCCATTGTACGATATCCAGGCATGGTTAGCGTTCTTCGGATCGACAGCAATCGCCGAGATCGCCCGGTTTGGAGGCGACGCACCGGCGTCGAGACGGGTCCAAACGACGGACGCAGCCGCGGCCGCATCCACGTTGTCCGAGATAAACACGCGACCGGCGCCCGTGGCAGCCCACATTGTGCCAGTATTCTGCGGAGCGCGCTGGAGCCAGGCGACCGCACCGAACAGACGAGTACTACCGTAAAACGTGCCGGTTAGATCGCCGGCCTGAGTTTGGGTACCGTCACCTGGACCGCCGAGCGGGACGAAGTCACCGCAGCCGGGCTGCGCCGCGGAAGTTGTGAATTCAGGACAGTTCGCCTCGAGATAGGCCTGGTTGCCGCCCCAGTCTTGTGTTCGCCACACCGAGAACGAACCTTGGAAGATCGATCCAGCGGCGGCCCGGTTAGGATCGGCAATGATCGGCGGATAAAAGTACGCGCCCTCTGGGCTCGTTAGAATCGGCGCGGAGATGATCACCCACTTCAGCGGATCGCCATCCCGGAAGTTCGCGTCGTTTGCCTGTCCAGTGAAGGTGTTGAAGCGAACCCTGTCATTCGTGACCATGAAACCAGACTGCCCACCGTCACCATAGATCTCCTGCGGCCACAGATTGGTCGACCCGGTGAACTGGAACGTGCCATTGTCCTGAGTGCCGCCCTGAATTTTGGTCTCTTCGAAGTCTTCGCGCCCCGCAACGGACAAGCTTTGGAACTGCAAGGTCGAGAGCCCTCTGTTCTGAGAATAGAGTTGGGTCGGAACCCGCGATAGGAGCTGCTGACAAAGCGGCACGTTCGTGCCGGCGGGCCGAGTGGCACACTGCGACGAGATGTCAGCGAACGATCCACTCGATCGCATGAGGCCGCCATCCGACCCGTCGAAAAACAGGCCTGGATTGCTCGGAGATACAACCAACGCATGCTGGTCAGGGTGGATTCCGTTCGGCGCGATCGAATTGGGATTGCAACAATTGTTCGGCGAGTTCGGCGTCGTGGTCGCGTCCCACGTCTCGTCGGTAAAGTTAGCGCCCCCATCCGTCGAGTAGAGGACGGCGCGGCCATTATTCGTGCGCGCGTAATTGTTGTAATCGTAGGAGCCGCCCAGGTAGACCTTGTCCGGGTTGCCGGCCGGCGTGACGACAAAGTTGTCGTACCAACACTGCGCTGTGCAGTAGTTGACGTTCTGGGCCGTGGTCATGCCCGTGAAAACCGCTGCGCCCGACGCGTCGTCCGTGCGGAAGAAGTTCGCGCGATTAGCCGGGGTCGTGCTCGAGTTGCCAATGCCGGCGTACATCCGCGTATTACCGTTCGGCAGCGTAGTCACGTCGAATTCCGCGCGATCCGTGCTAAGGGCAGCGTTTCGCGGCGTTTTTATCTGGACCCATGTGACGCCATTATCGACGGACCGCCAGATACCGCGCGAAAACTCGTTAACATAAATGACGCCAGGATGGGTTGGATCCGCTTTTACAGTCGTCGATCCACGCGCAGTCGCTACCGCCACAATCGGCCGGATAAGCGTGCAGGTTACGCCATCACAACGATAAAGACCGCGTGTTGGCAGTGGATGACCAGTTGCTCCGCTCGACGAGGCACCGCTTGTCACTGAACTTACGCCGCGAACAGCGCTGGCAATCGGAACGAGCAGATTCCCCGCATTGTCCAGCGCCATTTGGCCGATCCCGCGCTGAAAGAACTTGCCGCTATCCGGCACGAGCGCCCAAGTATCTCCGCCGTTGGTTGATTTGTAGATACCGACGCCGGCTTCAGAATCACCCGAAGCGTTCGGTTCCCCGGTCCCGGCGTAAATTATGTTCGAATTGGTGGGATCGACGAGGAGCGATCCGATCGCGTTCGTCCCAAAACTTTTCGACAAGAACTTCCAGGTCGGAGTTGTGGCAAGTGCGTTGTCCGTCCGCCAAACTCCCCCTCCCGCAGCGGCGACCCAAAGCCGACAACCATTCGTCTCACTATCGTCCTCTCTATCGCCGCGGCTTGGACGGCAGTTTGGCGCGATCGCAAGCGCGGTAATGCGGCCTGAGGTGATATATGGAGCGCCACTGAAAGTTAAGACAGCAGGAAAACTCGCCGTGCTCGGACCGATCAGTTTCCATTCGCCAGGCGCGTGCTCACTCGCGTCCATCGAACGCCAGCTATTCTTGGCCGCCAGGGTCGCATCCCCGGATACTTCGGTATCGGGATATGCCCGAACTAGATAGGCTTCGACCTCTGGCGTGTAGTCGGCGGAACGGTATTCGTTCGCGCCGATGATGGCCCGCTTGTTCTCGCCCGGCCCCCTCGCGTCGGGATCGCCTTTCTTAAGGGCGAACGCGTGCGCGGCCGGCGCGCCAGTTGAGTTGGAAATTTTCACCGCACTGAAGGCGAGCGCTACCGCCGCAAGCACCAAAGTGCTTCCGATCGCAATACGCAGATGTGAAAAAACAGGAGTGAAACGACTAAACAAACGAGTAGGGTTCATAGATTTCAAAGATAGCAATTAGAGTTGAGTGAGCCGCGAGACTGCACGAATCGATCAAGAAAGGTCAAGAATATTTTCCAAAATTTTACGAAGTTATTAACAGAAATTCACAATCAGTGGGTGCTGATAATGCTGATAATTATGAACGGCCTAAATAATCGATCACGCCAGGCCTGAAGAGCCGTTCTCCCCGAGATGTCGATCTTTGCAAAGCAGGATCGCCAGCGCGTCCAGCGCGAGTCGCGCCGCGCTGGGCGATGATTTAAGCTCACTCAAGAAGATGGGTCGATTCTTCGGCGCAAATACTCGCGCCGAAAACGCTTGATTTTGAAGCCGGTCTTGCGATCTAATCGCACGGAAAAATATTAAGATCATGAAACTGACCGTCTTTTTCGCTTTCGTTTGCTGCATTGGATTCATTTCACACGTGATCGCCGGTCCAAGCTCGGCGGGCGTAGGCGCCCAGCTCGCCCCCGCCGACAACGCTGTCGTAACCCCGGTAAAAGTACCGACTGACGTTGCGCCGGGATCCAATGTTCGCGACAGCGCGGCCGGTTCCAGCGATCAGTTTAGTCAATCGAGTGCTTCGAGCGCGGGTGGGAGCGCTCAGTTTGGTCAGGCCACCGCGTCGAGCGCTTCGGCAAACGGATCGTCTGCTTCAGCGGATGGATCCTCTAACGCTTCATCGACCGGTCAGATGGCGTCCACGAACGGTTTGTCGAACACAAACTTGCTCCAAAATACAAATGCCACTTCGAACGTCATCCGCCGCGGCGAAGAAAAGATGGTAGAAACTCCCGATAGCGAACTCGCGGCAGCCGAAGCCGCGGAAAAAAGTAAGAAAAGCGAAGTCGCCAAAAAATTTGAGCCAAGTATTCTCAATGAAGGCATAGATGAAATTGCCAACTCCAAGGCAAGTTCGAAAGTTCCCGATTTTGCTCCCATCAATCCGGTGACGGGTGCACCAATTCCACCGCGGCCCTCTTTCAGCCAACCACCGATCACCCCGATTCCGAGCGCCACGATCAGTACGCGCCCGTAAAGAGAAGTTATCTTGCCGAAATTCAAGTCGGCAAAACAAAACGCGACGCCCGCGAAGGGCGCTCCCACTCGCGCGCAAAAAAAGCGCGTCCGCTAACTATTAGCGCGGTGCGTAATGGCCGTGGCACCAGACCTGGTGGTGGTGACGCCATCCACACCAATGTCCGGGAATCCAGACCCAGTAGACTCCGCCGGACCAGTAGCCCGGCCCGTTGACGTAATATGGCTGGTCGCCGAGGCCGATGCTGATTGAAATCGCGTTTGCGGTCGTCGCAAAAATACCACTCATGGCGAGCACCGCCGCGAACAATAAGGCTAATTTCTTCATGATTTTGTCTCCGTAGAGGTTTAGACGAATGCCGACACCATCTATTTAAGAGCCCGAAGCAAAAAATTGCACGCACTTTTTCTGCGGTGCCAAAACATAAGCTCCTGATCGCGCGGCTGTTTTACGCCAAAACCGGTGTTGCCGTCGCGGGCTCAATCCATTTCCCGTGTTCGCGGATCAAATCTATCAGCCGATCGACCGCTTCCGCCTCGGGAATGTTGAACTTCACCGGCGTCTTGCCCACGTAGAGATTCACTTTCCCCGGCGCGCCGCCCACATAACCGAAATCCGCATCCGCCATTTCGCCCGGCCCGTTCACAATGCAGCCCATGATCGCGATCTTCACTCCTTTGAGGTGCAAAGTTGCCGCCTTAATCTTCGCGGTTGTCGTTTGCAGATTGAACAATGTTCGCCCGCAAGATGGACAGGCCACGTAATCGGTTTTGAAAATGCGCGAACCGGCAGCTTGGAGAATGTTGTAGCTCAATCGCAACGCCTGCCCCGGCGCTTCCTCGCCTTGCACCAGAATCGCGTCGCCGATTCCGTCACAAAGCAGCGAACCGATGTTCGTCGCCGCGATCAAAAGCGTGTCGAGAAAGTCCGCCCGTTCCTCCTTCCTCCCTCCTCCTTCATCCTTCAGAAGAATCGGATGCCGCGGCTGCAATTTCGCTGCGAGCAAACGAAACGCAGTGATCACCGGAAGATCGACATCGTCCTTTACTGTGACGAATTGCGGCGTCGAGTTTTTGTTCAATCGCTCAATCGCCTTGTCATCGCGCGGATCGACTTCTTCGATTCGCGCATTCTCGTAAACGATCTCCGGTTTGTAATCGCCCATTTTGTCGATCTTGTGCGCGATCTTGTCGAAGTTTGCCTGCCGGACGACCACGCGCATCAATTCCTCGCCCCCCAGTTGCGCTCCATCGCGCTCGATCGTTCCAGTCGCCCGCCGCTGGTAAGAAAACGGATCAAACGAAATTACTGTAGTGGCAGCCGTGTCGGCTGCGGAATCTGCCTGTCCGGCTCGGACTGCGGGCGACACGCTCGCCGCTACAGTAGAAGTCAATCGCACCAGCGCCGTTGCCACTGGAATTTCATGAGGGCTATCTTCCGTCAACGAAACACGAATCGTGTCGCCGATTCCGTCGGCCAGCAACGAACCGATCCCGATCGCGCTCTTGATCCGCGCGTCTTCACCTTCACCGGCCTCGGTCACGCCGAGATGGACCGGATAATTCCAATCCGGCCCTTCTTCGCTCAATCGCGCGACGAGCAATCGATACGCATTGATCATCACCTTCGGGTTGCTCGACTTCATCGAGAAAATAAACGCGTGGTAGTCTAGGTCGCGCGCGATCCGCGCGAACTCCAGTGCGCTTTCGACCATGCCGAGCGGCGTATCGCCGTACCGGTTCATGATGCGGTCGGAAAGCGAGCCATGATTCGTCCCGATGCGCATGGCAATCCCGCGCTTCTTGCAAAGATCGACAAGGGGCGAAAAACGTTCGCGAATTCGATTTAGCTCCGCCGTGTACTGCTCATCGCTATATTCGCGGATCAGAAACTTTTTCGAGTCGGCATAGTTTCCCGGATTGATCCGCACCTTGTCCACCCACTTTGCCGCTTCCATCGCTGCATCCGGTTTAAAATGGATGTCCGCGACGATCGGCACATCGCACCCGCGTTCCCGTAAACCTTTGACGATGTTTTCAAGATTGCGGGAGTCTTTCACCGTGGGCGCGGTGATGCGCACGATTTCGCAACCCACCGCCGCCAGCTCCATCGTTTGCTGGATCGACGCCTCCGTGTCCATCGTGTCGCACGTGATCATCGATTGGACGCGAATCGGATTCGCGCCGCCGACACCGACGTTGCCCACCATCACCTCGCGAGTGGATCGTCGCTGGTAACTGAAAGGGTTAGCGCAGTAATTCACGGCGACTGCAACTTTACGGATTGACACCGGCGGCGCAACGCCGCGGCCTGTTTACTGTTGCGATGATTTTGCCGGCGTCGGTTTCGGGGAGAATTTCGGGCGGTCCCGCCCGCCGCCGAAAAGATCCTGCACGTCGAAGAAGGCGATGTAGACCATGAAACCAATGATCAAAACCGCGCACGCGGTTTGCACGACCTCGAGCACGCGCATGTTCACCGGCCGGCGGCGCACCGCCTCGACCAGCGCCAACGTGATGTGCCCGCCGTCCAGCACCGGAATCGGGAGCAAATTGAGCAAAGCAAGGTTCACATTCAGCACCACGCTGAACCAAAGCGCCATGCGCCATCCTTCTTTGTTCTCAAACATCACATAATAAATGCGTAGCATCATAACCGGCCCGCCCATATGTTGCAGCCTCACATCGGACTTCGGCGAAGCGATGGCGCCGATTGTGTTGAAGATTGACAACATGCCGGCGCGGATTTGCTCGACCGGGCTCGGATGCACCACCTGGAGTTTTCCATAAGCGTCGAGAACTATTCCGTAATCTTCATCCCAAGCGATCCCGATGCGCGGCGTCGTCTCGTTAACGGGAACCTCCGGCGTCACTTCCACTGTTTGTTCTTTCCCATCGCGCTGCACGGTGATCGCAACCGGGCGTCCCGCGTGTTGCTTGATGTAGTCGGAAATTCTAAGTGTGCTGCCGATTTTCTGGCCGTCCACCGCAACGACCGCGTCGCCTTTTTTAAGTCCGGCGCGATCAGCTGGGCCGTCTTTGAAGACGGAACCGATGGTGGGCTGACCGGGAGCGAACTGAATCGAGATCGGTTTGCCCTGGCGTTCGACCGTCAGAGTGAGCGGCTCGCCGGGATGGTCGCGGATAAAATCGGCCACGCCTAAGATGTGGTAAAGACGCTCGCCATTGATCGCCACGATTGAATCGTTCGGCTTCAAGCCGGCTCTCTCCGCTGCGCTGCCTGGTTCTACTTTTGCCACGACCGGTGTTTCCGCCGGAAAAATCTCGATTTGGCGCAGCGCCTTGCGCATCCACGGTTTTGTCGGCGGGACAATTGGCCGCGCCTCCACAGTCATCGTCTCGGTCTTGCCGTTAACGTTTCGCGCGACTGCGATTGGAATTGTTTCGCCTTCGCTCCGGACGATTCGCCATGAAATGCTGTCCGACCCCATTCCACCAAAACGCGAAACTGGGCTGCCATCCACCGAGAGAATTCTATCGCCCGGCTTGAGACCGGCCCGCGCCGCCGGCGAATCTGGAACCACATAACCGATCGTCGTGGTCGATTCCGATTCGCTCACCGGACGCCCAACCACCGAAATGATAATCGCAAACACAACTGCCAAACCGAAACTGAACAGCGGCCCCGCAAACGCGACGATGATTTTGTCCCACGCTGAGATCGGCGGAAGTTTGGCGCGATCCATGTCGGCCTTGCCTTCGATGATGTCCATCGGCGCGAGCTGCGGCAGCGCAACAAACCCGCCGAAGGGCAGCGAGCCCAGGGAGTATTGCACGCCATTGATCGTTTTCTTCCAAAGCGGTTTGCCAAACCAGATGCCGAATTTCTCGATGTAAAGGCCTCGCCAGCGCGCTGCCAGGAAATGTCCCACCTCATGCACGACGATGAGCAGGTTAAAAAGAGCCAGGACCTCGAAGAAAATAAGGGCGATGCGTGCGACGTGCAAAACCATGATCGAAATTATCCCGCGATAAGACGGCGCGCTTCCTCGCGCGCCCATTGATCGGCGGCCAATATCGCATCGAGATCGGGATGCGCAACGCTGGTGTGCCGACTCATCACTTCTTCGACTGTTTGCCAGATGCGCGGGAACTTTACTTGTCGATCTAAGAACGCCGCGACCGCAATCTCATTGGCCGCGTTCATGACTGCGGGAAGAGTGCCGCCAATTTCACCCGCGCGTCGCGCCAAATTTAATGCCGGAAAATCATCGTAACGCGGGACTTCAAATTCCAATTTGCTCAATTTCCGAAAATCGAGCGGCGGCAGCGTGTTCGGCACCCGCTCCGGCCAGGTGACGGCATACTGAATTGGAAAACACATGTCCGAGTAACTCAATTGCGCCAGGGTCGAGCCGTCCGCGAACTCAACCATCGAGTGCACAATGCTCTGCGGATGAATCACCACTTCGACGCGCTTCATTTCCACGCCGAAGAGCCAATGCGCCTCGATCATCTCGAGCCCCTTGTTGAAGAGCGTGGCCGAATCGATCGTGATCTTCGGGCCCATGTTCCAAGTGGGATGTTTCAACGCCTGCTCCGGCGTAAGGTCGACAAATTCTTTCGCCGCAGTTTCGCGAAACGGTCCACCCGAGGCGGTCAAAATGATCCGCCGTACTTCCGACACACGACCGTCGAGACATTGAAAGATTGCGTTGTGCTCGCTGTCGACGGGCAAAATCTTTACGCCCCGTTTGCGTGCGGCTTTGGTGACGGCCTCGCCGGCCATCACCAAAATTTCTTTGCTCGCCACCGCCAGATCTTTTCCGGCTTCGATCGCCGCCAGCGCAGGACGCAGTCCGCCCGTGCCAACGATCGCGACCAACACCATGTCCGCGTTCGTCAGGCAAGCGATCTCGCGCAATCCGGTTTCCCCGACGAATATTTTTGGCTCGTAATCGAGCGCGCGTCGCAAGTTGTCGATCTTTGTTTCGTCAATCAGGCAAACTGCCTCCGGCCGGACCTTGTTTGCGGCCGCGGCGAGCTTTTCCGCATTCCGATTCGCCGCCATCCCGACGATTTCCATTCGCTCCGGAATATCGCGCGCAACCTTCAGCGCACTTTCGCCGATCGAGCCGGTCGCGCCCAAAACAACGACGCGTTTACGTTTCATTTAAACAGAATGCGGTGGCGTTTACGGTACGCGGATGACCAGCCGCATGTAAAAAAACAAAAGCGGTGCGGTAAAAAGGAGGCTGTCCACCAAGTCGAGCGCGCCGCCGATTCCGGGCAGGAGATTTCCGGAATCCTTAACGCCGGTGCTGCGTTTGACGATTGATTCCGCCAGATCGCCAATTACGGCTGCAAATCCAAGAAGCAATCCGAGCGCAGTGGCATGCGTCCAGGTCAGGATCGACAAATGCACGGGCATTAGTTTGAACAACATTAAACTGGCGAGCAGCGCAAACCCGAGCGCGCCAAAAAATCCTTCCCACGTTTTCTTCGCACTGATGTGCGAAACCATGAGATGACGTCCGATCGCGCTCCCGGTCAGATACGCGCCCATGTCGCTGAATTTTGTCACCGCGATCAGATACAGGCAGTAAAACTGTCCGGTCACCAACCCGGTGCTCGAGCGCGGCGTGAGGTAAAGAATTTTGGTGTTGAAGTTGAAAAGCCAGAGCACGTAAAGCA
>DASYVQ010000145.1:0-21873 GCA_035936875.1 Chthoniobacterales bacterium | reverse complement strand
GAAGGCGTCGAGCTTTATAACAAAACGCTCGGCGTAATCGGGATGGGGCGCATCGGGAGCGAGCTAAGCCGGCGCGCCATCGCGTTCGGCATGCGAGTGATTGCCTACGATCCGTATCTCGCCGCCACCCGGGCACGAAGTTTGCAAGTCGAGCTGGTGGAAGAACTCGATGATCTGCTGCGCAGCGCGGACTTTATTTCGCTGCACACGCCGCTCACAAACGAAACGCGACATCTTCTTGACGCTTCCCGCTTGCAAAAAACCAAGCGTGGAGTGCGCATCATCAATTGTGCGAGAGGCGGACTGGTTGACGAAGAGGCGCTGGCGAACGCGCTGCAAGATCGACATGTGGCCGCCGCAGCGCTGGATGTTTTTGAAAAAGAACCTTTGCCCAACGATTCGGCGCTGCGGTCTGCGCCGAATTTAATTTTAACGCCGCATCTCGGGGCTTCCACCGCCGAAGCGCAGGAGAGTGTCGGTATCGAAATCGCGCAATCGATTCGGGCCGCGTTGCTCGAAGGAACCATTCGTAACGCGGTCAATATGCCGAACCTCGACGCCAAAACGCTGGCGATCATCGGGCCACATCTTCGCTTCGGCGAAAAACTGGGGAAATTCCTCTCGCAAGTGGCGCCGAAGCGCGTCGACACGCTGAATATTAATTACAGCGGCAAAGTCAACGAAGTGGACACAACCGCGATCACCCGTGCGATTTTGAAGGGTTTTCTGCAAAATGCCGGTGGCATTGACGTGAATGAAGTAAACGCTCCGGCGTTCGCCGAAAGTCTCGGGCTCAGAATCACTGAGACGCGATTGAGTGCACTCGGTGATTACACCGATCTTCTCGAACTCTCCGCGGCCGCCGAGGGAAAAACCGTTTCGGTCGGTGGAGCGTTCTTCGGCGCGACGCCGCGCATCGTGAGCGTGAACAGCCGACCGGTGGAAGCACGACCGCACGGTGTCGTGCTCATTCTCGAAAACACCGATCGCCCCGGAATTGTCGGACGTATCGGCACGTTGCTTGGCAGTCACGGCGTAAATATCGCCACGATGTCGCTCAGTCGAAATCAAGCCGGCGGCTCTGCCCTGACGGTTTTGAATCTGGACACCGCGCCGAGCGAAGAGTTGCTCGCAGAAATTCGCGCCAGCGGCGACATCCATTCCGCGCAGGTAATCAAATTGTGAACATCGACATTGTTATATGTCGATCTTAGTAAGACGTGACGCCAAGACTTGGGTTGGAGCTGCAGTTGTCGTCGGCGCAGCCGCTCTTTTGTATTTTCTTACTGCCGCCCGCGACATTGTCGTCGGCGACACGCCCGAATTGATTACGGCAGCAGTAACGTTAGGCGTGCCGCATCCGCCTGGTTATCCGCTTTTCACCATGCTCGGCCACCTCTTTAGTTTAATGCCTTTCGGGCCGATCCCGTTTCGCCTGAATCTTTTCGCGGTTACGTGCGATGCTCTCACCGTTGGTGTTGTTTACTTTACCGCATCCCGTTTGACCCGATCTCGCCTGGCCGCGGCTGTCGCGGCTTTGATGCTCGCCGTAAATCCTGTTTTCTGGGCGTGGTCGCTCGCGAGCGAGGTGTTTCCCTTAAATAATCTACTCGCCGCTCTGCTGATTTACTTCCTCGTGACTTGGCACGCACAACCAGAGCGGAGTGGCGTCTTAATCGCGGCTTTTTTTATCGCCGGCCTCGGGCTTACGAACCATCAGACGATCGTCCTCCTGGCTCCAGCTTTCTGTTTCGTCCTGTGGCAACGGCGCGCGTTCCTACGGACACACCCTCAACTTCTTGTAATCTGCATCGCAACATTCTGCGTAGGATTGCTGCCTTATGCCTACGTTCCGTGGGCGTCATCGCATCACCCGCTCTACAACTGGGGCAACGTCTCTTCCGTTCGCGATCTGCTCGCTCTCATCGCCCGAAAGAGTTACGGCACCGGCCGTCTCGTCAGTTCGGCGAATTATATGGGCGGCTCGCCGATAGCGAGAATTGTTGCTCTCGTCGTTTCATTCGGCCCGGCAGCCGGGACGTTGGCATTGTTGGGCGCGCTCGCCGCCTGGCGGCGCACGCGCTGGTATTTCTGGTTCAGCGTAATTGCATTCGTTTTTGCCGGCCCTTTGTTTGTCTGGATTACCAATCTCAACCTCGCCACCGCACCTTCGGCGTTGTTTGTCTTGCAACGTTTCTTTCTTCTAGCGCAAGTCGTCGTTGTGCCACTGATCGCGTTCGGCGTTTTGATGATCGCGCAACTCATCGCTCGATATGCGCCGGCACTGCCGGTTTCGCCGTTGCGTTTAATTACCGGCGCGTGCCTGATCGTAGTCACCGCCATTGTGCTGATGGGTTATCGAAGCGCTGACCAAAGCCGGAATTTCATTGCGCGACGCTTCGGCGAAGATGTATTCGCCACGATCGAACCCGGCTCCATTCTTCTCGTTACCGGAGACGGCATCGCTTTCCCACTGCTCTATCTGCAGCAAGTCGAGCGCATGGGTGAAGATACAACTCTGATAGTGCTACCTCTTCTTTGGGCGGATTGGTACGTGCGTCAGTTACGAGAGCGCCATCCCGATCTGGTAATTCCGTTCAATCGTTATGATGCCCGAAGCAATAACCTGAAGATGTTCGTCGACGCGAATGAACGCCGGACGATCTATATTGCCGGCACGACCGGAAACGACGATCGCAGCCTCGACGACAGCTATTGGCCGTACCAACACGGGCTTCTCATTATCGTCGAGCCCAGATCGAAAGATCTTTCGCTGCAAGAAATGGTCAACGAGAACGAGCAATTGCTAAGTCGCTATTGGCCTCCCGCATTCGATTCGATTCGGACGCAAAGTTTTGAAGCTGATATCCTCAACATGTACACGTGGCCGGCATTCCGAATCGGCAGTGATTACCAACGGCTCGGTTTGAAAAGCGAGGCGCGGACATGGTACGAGCGCGCACTTGGTATCAATCCGCACTTCTCACAGGCGCGCGACGCGTTGGCGCGACTGGCACCTTGATTCTCTTCGGGTAAGTATCACAGGCATGGCGAACGCACCTAAAAAGATCTGGATCATCCTCGCTTTTGCCGCGCTCTACATTATCTGGGGTTCGACTTATCTCGGCATCCTCTTCGCCATTCAATCAATCCCGCCGTTTTTGATGGCCGGCGCGCGATTTTTTCTGGCCGGTGTAATCATGTACGCGGCGGCACGTTTTCAAGGTGCGTCTAAACCAGAGCCCCAAACTTGGAGGACGGCGGCGATTGTCGGCGGTTGTTTGCTTCTTGGCGGAAATGGCGGCGTTACCATTTCCGAACAATGGGTCCCAACCGGATTGGCTGCGTTGCTCGTGGCGACGGTGCCAATTGATATTGCGCTGCTTGGTTGGCTAAGCGGGACAGCTGCACGACCGACGCCCCTTGTCTGGCTCGGTTTGTTAGGCGGGTTTGTTGGCGTCGGGATTTTAGTTGGCCCCGCATTCACAGGTTCGTCGCAACACCATCTCGCCTGGGGGATGTCGATCTTGCTCCTCGCATCTCTCATCTGGTCGATCGGCTCGCTCTATTCGCGCCGAGCCAAACACGCACCGTCACTGTTTGTCGCGGCCGGCCAGCAAATGATTTGCGGCGGCGCCTTGCTCATTCTCGCCGGACTGGCTTTGGGTGAATATCGCCAGTTTGATATCGGCAACATTACTTCGCTCTCGATCGGCGCGTTCATTTATCTGGTGTTGATCGGCGCGCTCGTTGGCTATACCGCTTATTTTTATTTACTGCGCCATTGCGAGCCGGCAAAGGTAGCGACCTACGCCTACATCAACCCGATCGTGGCCATTTTGCTCGGAACGTTTTTCGCCGGCGAACATCTGACCTTGCGCACGTTGATCGGTGCGGGATTGATTATCGGATCGGTCGCAGTTGTAATTACGGCGCAGCAAATGAAATCCAAAACCGAACCGGCTCTTGCCGCAGAAATCGTGGCAGCGGATTGCGCACGATGAAGACCGACAAGTCCGAGCCGGACAGCCGGCAAGATCGACAGGAAACGATCGAGGTCGTTAAGCGAAATTGGCGCGCCGAGGTGGAAACGGCGCAGGTCTATCGCGAATTGGCGGCTCGCGAGAAAGACGAAAAGCGAAAAGGCATTCTTCTGCGCATGGCCGAAGCGGAAGAGCGCCACGCGCGGCGTTGGGAACAGAAACTTATCGATCTTGGCCAGCCTGCGCCGACTTTGCCCGACACGATCGGTCGCCGTTTCAAGCGATGGCTCAATCGCGGACTCGGGACCGATATTGCGATTCGCCGAATGGAAGCGGCCGAAGAAAAACATGAAGCGGAATTTCGCGACCAACACGACAGCGCCCTTGCCGGCGAGCACGATGTGAAAGATTTTTTGCGCGAAAGCGCGCTCGAGGAAAAAGCGCATGCGCGCGCATTGCAATCGATGGTGCCGCAGCTTGGCCCGCGCATGGTGCTCGACACGATCCTGAAACGCGAACGCTGGCACGGTCGCGGCGGGAGTTGGGTGGCCGACGCAATTTATGGCGTGAACGATGGACTCGGCGCGGTGTTTGGAATTGTTTCCGGCGTCGCCGGCGCGACCAACAACCAGCAACACATTGTTTTGATCTCCGGGCTAGCCGGGATGCTGGCGTCGTCGTTGTCGATGGGCGCGGGCGCCTACCTGGCGGTGAAGAGCGAGCGCGAAGTTTACGAAGCGGAAATCGCGCGGGAGAAAGCGGAGGTGGAAGAAAATCCCGAGGAAGAAATCGAAGAAATGTCGCTCTTTTATCAATTGCAGGGCTTCAACGCCGAGGAAGCGCAACGCATGGCGGAGCGATTGGCCGAGCAACCGGAGCAAATGGTCCAGGCCATGGCGCAAAGCGAGCTGGGACTCTCTCAGCAGCATTTTGGAAAGCCATGGACATCGGCGACGTCCGCCGCATTGTCCACCGCAGTTGGCGCGTTCATTCCGATTATCCCGTTTTTCTTTCTGAGTGGCATGCCGGCCATCATTGCCGCGTTCGCCGTCAGCATCATCGCGCATTTCGCCGTGGGCGCGGCGAAATCACTCATCACCATTCGTTCCTGGTGGGCGTCCGGATTGGAAATGACAATGGTCGGCGTGATCGAAGCCGCTGTGACTTATAGCTTAGGCCTTGCCTTTGGCGCGATCTCGTAGAATCACAGCCGCCTCACTTTTGCGAATCAAGAGGATGAATGCGCGCCACCTGGCTCATATCCATGGCAAACGTGCCAGTGTGATAATTGTGGCAGAGGAGACAATTATCTCCGGCAATGCGAGCCGTGTGACACCTGGCACATTCCATTTTCGGCAATGGCGCGAAATTACTCTCGAAATTCGACGGATCCGCGGGTTGTAAGAACGTGCTGTATTTCGAGTCCTTGTTAAGGACGTGGCAGTTTTGACAACCCTTTTCTGTCATCAGGCTGAGGTGCGCGGTATGGCTGAATTTTGTGAAAGGATGCGCGTTCAACTCTGGCCGAGCGGCGGTCCAATTAACTTGCTGGGCCCCATTAATTACATCGACACTGTGGCATTTGCCGCACGATCCCGGACCCGTGGGCTTGGCGAGAGTTTGCAGAATTTCCGAGCCAACCGCCGGCATAACGGCGGCGGCATTAAACCACGCCGCAAGAAATCGATCGGCGTGGCCGGAGGGCCTGTAGGATAACGTAAAGCCATCCTTGGCACGAAACCACCCAGTTGCCATCCAGGTTTCGTCGGTGGCGGGTTCGGCTCCCGGCTTCGGCTGAGCGGTCTCTCCAGGTTTCGGAACGGGTGCCGGGCTGACCGGTGCGCGGTTCTTTCCAGGGTTTCGCCGCGGGGACGGGCGACTGGGCGGAGCAGCGGCGGCAGGAGCGGGCGAGGGGCTGGCCGGTTCTCCACCTCCCAAGATATCATCGCCGGGAGGGGCCGTTCCGCTAGGCTTGGCAGGAAGCGATTGGTCTTTCGAAGGTTCTGCGCCACTTAAGATATCAGCGTCGGATGGCGGGTGCTTCGTTTTCTGGGCGGGCGCAGCAATTGGCGCCTTGGAAGCAGCACGTGGTACGGGCGGCGGCGGCGGCAGAACGCCGCGACGGTAATCGGAAACTTCCCGGGGCAGATCGGGGAACCATTCTTTACGGCAAGAGATAAGATCCGCGCGGGGAATCCCGCCCGCCAGAGCCTTGAGCTGGTCGTCATTTTGCCCGGGGGGAAGTCCATCTTTAAGTCTTTCGATCAGAAAGGACTGGCCTTTGCCTTCGAAGTCAGAAAGAAATTCTTTCACGGCCCAGGCGAGTCTCTTTACGGCAGCGAGTTGCTCCGGAGTGGCGCCGCTGAGATCGAGCAAATCTTCGCCTTTGAGCGTGGCGAGCACCTTGCCTCCCGATTTATCGGAGCCGAGGAGCAATTCCATAAATGGAGTTAGCCCGTCTTTGGCTTCTTTTGGCCATTGCCCGATGCTGATCCCAACTTTGGCCAAAGAAGCGACGTCGATTCCCGGCACACGGAAAAAAGCGACGGGACTACTGATATTGTCCGCATGACAAACGGCGCACGATTGTTCGAAACTGTTGACGACCATCTTCCCGCCGGAAACAGCCGGAATGTGACAAGCCTGGCAGGAGGTAGGCGCCTTCTCGTTGGCGGAAAAATAACCCTGAATATGGCTGGCGTGGTCGAAATAAATGCGCGTGCGCCGCTGGTAAGGATAGCTGGCGAATTCCGGATGCCCCTTGGCGAGGCTAGCGAATTGGACGCGATGACAAACCTGGCATTGCGTTTTGGAAAAATGAGAAATGTTAAAGTCTTTGCCGTGATGTTCCTGGTGGCAGGTCGAGCAGGCCAGATCGCCTGATTTCATTCGGTTAACATTCGTGATGGCGGCGCCGGCTCGGAGGAGGAGCGGCGGCTCGGATTTCTCGGCCTTCGCCCGCGTGGTGAATGCGGCCAAGGCGGGCGGTGGCGCGCCGTGCGGGAAAGATGGCTGCGGGCCGAGTGAATGGCATTTCAAGCAGAGCTGGCTGTCTTCGGACGCCCGTTTCTGAAAAACCGCGAGATGCACGAACGAGTTCAAGTTGGATTTTTCCGGCGTGTGGCAATCCCCGCACTCGGTTCGGAAGGTTGTATGATGAACGCTGAGTTCGCCCGGACTAATCCATTTTCGGCGTCCCTTTCCAGCGAGGACGAGTAGTAAAATGCCAAGGGTTAGAGCGACGAAAAGCCACGTAAGTTGCCCACGCGTGCGGCGCAACGACGGTTTTGGCTGGCAGGGCGCAATGGGGTGCGCGCAATCGCCATTCGGGAGCGGACCTTCGGTGCATTTGCCCCCCTGCGCTTCACGCCGCGTGCAAAGCCAGCGATCGCCGCTTTTCGCAGGAAAACATTCCCCGGTGTGACGGCAGCGCCCGCCCTTATCCGGACCGAGCGGACATGGGTGCCCCTCATCCGCATGTCCGCAAATCCAATCCTGATTTGGACGCGCGTAGCGATTTTTTTTGAAGCTAAGCTGATCGAGCAATCGCCTCATGCGTCAAAGTCTTCCAGCGTAGATGAGGGCCAGAGCAGCGTGAACGAACGCGAGCAAGATAAGGCTGTATGTGAAAGGAATGTGCACGAGAAGCCAGAGCTTGAGCAGGCGCTGCGCGGCATATTGGAAGTGAACATTCTGTGCGGTCTCGATCCAATCGCGCATTTCGGCGGCAATCGCTTTCTCGGCGTCGTCCAAGTAGCGATTCAACGCGTGTAATTTCTTGAGCAACCGGTCCACCCGACGGTCGATCCCACCCAAAGCGCCAAAGGCACTGGGAAGACTTTGGAAAAATGGACGCAGCTCGCCAAGATAAAAATCGGCCAGAGTGGACGATTGGGTTTCGGTTTCGGCTTTGCGGACGAGCGCTTCGACTTTCTCCTGAATTTCGCGCCGGTACGCCGGGATGCGTTCGTAGATGAGCGGTTCGCCCGAGAGCGTCAACCGCGAAGGCAAAAACCGGCTAATGAAAATGCCGAAGAAACCGCTGAAAATGACCACGCAAAAAACGGCCGCAAGGGAAATCTCGAGCGCGCCACGCGGCGGAGAGAAATGGATGTGGAGGAGGAAAATGAAAAAGCAAAAATAACCGGCGTAGATGTGAATCTGGAGCCAGGTGGAGGCGCGGACGAGCGGAAGAAAAGGCAGCTTCTTGCGCGAGTTAAAAAGGGTCAAGCCGAGCACCACAGCGAGCAGGAGAAAGCCCGAATAAATGGCGGATTCGCGCAACGAAACCTGCAGGACGAGATTCAGCGCCCACGCGATAGCCGAAGCAACGATCAGTCCCGCAATGAAGCTGACCCGTCGCTGCAGGAGCGGGCTCACCTCAGCGGTTGATCCAGGTTGCTAGTTTGTCCACATCGCGCATATCCAAGCGGATGAGCGCATCGTGCGGACAAGCGCGTGCGCAGGCCGGGCCGCCCAGTTGATCAATGCAGAGATCGCATTTGGTAGCCTTCATGATCGGAGTTCGGGCCACTTCATCGAGGATGAAAAAGCCGGAGTGATCTCGCGTCTCCACCATTTGGATGTTGTCATACGGGCAACTGTTCGCGCAAGTTGCGCAGCCGATGCACGTATCGTCGTTGATGACGACCTGGCCCTGGAATGATTCGCGATGGATCGCACCGGTGGGACAACCGATCATGCAAACAGGGTCAACGCAGTGCATGCAGGCGTTCGCGACCATGATGCCATTCATCTCGCGCCCATGCCTGATGAATCGCGGATTGTTATTGTGCGCGCTGGCACATGCGCGCACACAATCGTCACAGCGGGTGCAGCGATCGAGGTCGATCAGCATCGTGGCGGTCCCGTTAATCGTGCGGTTGTCGACGAGAAACTCCAGCATGTCGGGGCCGAGTTTGATGCTGATTTCTTCCTCGAGATCGACCGCCGGCTCGGCACTTGGCTTACATTCGAGCGCTTGAAGTTCCTCAGCGCTCAATTGCGGCAAAATGTGTTGCTGAACAATCGCCGTTGGGATCACGAGTAAGTCGACATACCCGATCGCGCGCAGTGTGTTCTGAAGTGGGACTACTTTATCGCTCTTCCAACTGGAGGCGATCTCTTCCAAACCAATAAACTGGCCTTTGCCGAGATAGCGAAGCGTGCGCTCGCCGTGATTGTATTGGCGGCTAACGCGCGCGAAGCCGCTCCGAATCAGGACCATCCCATCCGGGTAATCGCCTTCGCGAAAGATGAGCGGCTCTTTCGCGAGACGTCCCTCGAGCGCATCATCCTGTCCGGTATGGTAAGAGGCCTGCCACTCGAAGTCCCCGTAGGTTTCGAAACGGGTGGTGTTGAAAACCTGTCTGAAAGCTCCCGGCTCGAGATTATTCAGAAAGGGCGTTGCGCGCAGATGCTTGTCGAGACTTCGCTCACGATAGAGTTGATCGAGGCGCGCTTTCCACTCGGGGGCGTAACGACGAATTTCGCGAAGCCCCTGCCAGCGGATTTCCAGCAAAGTCGCGCGGCCTTCGGCGATAACGGTGGCGGTGCGCGGAGCGCGGCCAAGAGCGGCAATCTCGCCAAACAACTCGCCCGCTTCCAGTCGCGCCGTGTGGTTTTCGCTTAAAACCCGGGGAACATCCTGAAGAAAAATCCGCACTTCGCTTGTCTTCTCGTCGCCGCGAGCCCTGACTTCCGCGGTGGCGGTGCCAGTCACCTTGCGTTGAGAATAATCGCGCACTTCAGGATACGAAGGTCGCTCCCAAAGTTGCGCGACTGATTTGAAAAAATTCTTCTTCTCGGAGACCCGGCGACCCAGCATCTGGGCCGGCAGCGAATCGAGGATCACCTGCACCGCGCCGCTCACGATGAAAAAGGCCGAGCTCCCGTAGTCGCCTTCGCGCACGACAATGTCCCCATCTTCAAAGCGACGAAGCCGCGCGTCATTTAAGAAAATGCCCCGCAAGGGAGCCGAGGAGGGGAATTTGCTCTCATCGATCCGGTTGAAGGGCGCTTGCTGCATTAAGCGCTCGACTCGGGCTTCGGTCATGTCTTCGCCGAAGGGGATGTCCCAACGTTGAGGTTTCGAAATCCTGACCGGTTCTTCAGCCATGAAAAATATTCTCCTTGTGAATTACGTTCGAATTGCCGGACCGCCCTTAACCAACGGCTTCCGAGGAGAAATAACTTAATGCCCCCCTTCAGAGGAAGGACCCGGCTTCAACCTGCCACCCTGTGGAAACGCTCCCCATCGGCTGCGCAAGCCCATAACTCAGGGGTGAAAGACTGGGCCTTTGTATTCCGAGGGAGGAGGGATCTGCGGATCGACCGCGGCTAGATCGCTTCCCTTATAAGTGGACGAGATTTTTTTCGCGCCTTCCGAAATCTTATTCGCCGCCGCCGTAATCGCCGCTTCGTTGTTCAGCTTCAAAGCAACGCCATCAGCCGTAGCGATGATTTCTTTTAGCTCGTCTTTCGGCAAAACCGCAAAAATTGCTTTCACTTTTTCTTTCGCCGCCACTACGCGCTTCGCCATGTTCACCGCGTAGACCGCTTTCTCGGTGGACTTGGCCACGCCGCGCAAGCTGTATTCCAAATCCACCACCCGGCCGACGACATAAAGCATGCGTAAGCGATCGGGAGTGTTCGGAACGTTTTTAGCGCCGCTCATGAAGTGATGGCGCACTTCTCCTTGCGACCAGGAAACGAGCTCGATCGGACTGCCCGCTGCGTGGCCACTCGTGTTCACGAGTTTTTCGTTCGGAATGGTGTGACACTGAAAGCAGTTTGTCGCCAGCGCGTAAACGTCATCCGGCGCGATCCATCCCGCTTCCTTTGCCTTGGCCTGCGTCGCTTTGACATTGTGCAATCTCACCCAGTCCTTTGAAGCCCCGTGGCAAAGCTCGCAGGAAACACCGGCGATCGGCTTTAGCTCCGCGCCTCCGCCCTGCGACGTATAATGGCACTGAACGCAGGCGCCTTCGCTCTTGATGCGCTGCACGCCCATCTTATCCGCGATGACCTTGGCCGAGGGGCGGCGATGCAAATCCTCGAATGTTTTATAGTGGTGCGTCTGCTGCCACGCCGTGAATTCCTGTTTGTGACAATTCCCGCATGATTCCGGACCGGCGATTTTCGTCGGATCGGCCGCGGCTTTCGCCTGCGCAACGGCCCAAGTGGAACAGAGCAACCCGAGAGTGATTTTCCGAGCAAACATGAAGTGCATAAGTCGTTTCTAAAAGGTTTCCTCTAACGTCAGCCCCTAAAGCCCCCATCCTTTTTTTTACCCGCAAGGAAAGCAAGGCTTTTTTTCTGGGAAGGGTGCGGGGTTTTGCCTTGCATTTAGGGAAGCCAAACCTCAAAACGCCATTCCGCATCGCGTGATAAACCCACCGGCATTGTTTTAAGACGATGAAGAATTAGAAACGGACACAAACTTTTCGGGAAGCTGAGTTCTATGGTGATCAATTCCGCCCTTCGTTCATTTTTTCGAGCCTCCTGCGTTTCGCTGGCTTTCGTCGCCGCGGGATTTCCTCTTGGTGTCGAGGCGCAACCCAAACCGACGCCTTCTCCGACGGCCGCCGCTGTTCCGGCCAAGTCGGATGATGATCTTTTATCGGAACCGGCAAAACCGAAGGGAGCACCGGGAAAAGCAAAGTCCGACGATGACCTTTTAGCGGAGCCGGCAAAACCGAAGGGATCGCCGGGGGCGGCAAAGTCCGACCAAGATCTCTTAACCGAGCCGGAGACATCCGACGACGATATCTTGCTGCCATCGAGTCCCGGCGCCAACCCCTTGGATCTACCGAGCCTCGTGCCGAATGGGCCGATTGAACTTCCCGAAGCCCTTCCTCCGCTGAAAAAGCAACTGCCCAATCCGGTTGAGCCGCACTATGATTTGTTTGCGAAAAGCCATTACCCGAGCGCATCGGAGTGCGCGGCCTGCCATGAGCAGATCTATAATGAATGGCGCTCATCCAATCACGCCTACGCTTCCATTTCGCCGGTCTTTCACAAGTTCGAGCAAAAAATCAACGACCTCGCACAAGGGACCGTCGGCTACTTCTGCATGCGCTGCCACGCCGGCGTCGGCACTTCGATGAACGAGCCGCGCTACATGCCATTGTGGCAGAAAACAGAGGTGTCGCGCGAAGGCGTTACCTGCATCGCCTGTCATCGCGTAAATGAGCAATACACGAAAGTAAACGCCGAGCGCCGCATTCTTCAGGGCGATATCTTTGAGCCGATGTACGGCAGCCGCAGCGGCAAGGGAGTTCAGGAAGTCGTCTCCAATCCGGATACGTATCACATCAAGACGAGTGCCGATCAGCCGGGACCCGGTATAAACATCCACCGTAAGGGAATATATTTCGAACCGATCACGAAATCGGAATTTTGCGTTTCCTGCCACCAGGTCGCGGTTCATCCAGGTATCAAACTCGAGGTGGTCTGGGACCAATACCGCTCTTCTCCGTCGCTTTTGAAAGGAACGACTTGCCAGGATTGTCACATGGGGAAGGAACCGGGCGTCGCCAAGGGCTATGCGACGGGAGCGGCCGCAGTGATTAACGGAATTGCGGTCAACCCCGGCCACCAGCATGCCAACCATGCCTTTTATGGCCCTGGCTATCCCATCGCGCATCCTGGAATTTTCCCGCACAATCCCAAGGCTGCCGCGTTCTCCATCACCACTTGGTTGAAGTTCGATTATCGCGCGGGATGGGGAACCGAAGCTTTTGAAAACAACGTGTCGAAGGACACAAAATTCCCTTCCGAATGGGAAAGTCCCGACGACCGTTTTTCCGCGCGCGAGATCATTAAGGAAAACCTCGCCATGCTGGAGCAGAAGCGGGCGTTGCGACAAAAGGTGATGGAGAATGGGTCGCACGTCGACGGGCCGTTTTTCAAAGGCACTCTGCAAGCGGGCAAAGGGCTCGCGTTTTCCTACAAGATCCGGAACGTCAATCCCGGCCACAACCTGCCGTCGGGATCGCTCGGAGCGCAGCCGGAAATTTGGGTGAACGTGGCGCTCGTTAACCCACAGGGGAAAAGAGTTTGGGAATCAGGCTACACCGACAGCCACGGCGACATGGCCGACCTGCATTCCCGCGACGTGCGGACGGGCAAGATTCCCGACGATCATCAGCTCGTGAATCTGCAAACAAAATTCCTCACGACCAACATCAAGGGCACCGATCGGGAAATGTATTTGCCGATCAATCTCGATATCGATCAGCTTCCGTTCATCCGTCCCGCCGGCGTGCCAACGAGCGTCATGAATCATCCGCCCTTTGTCCGCATGGAAGGGCGCAGCATTCCGCCGCTTGGGGTCCGTGTCGCTTCTTATTCAGTCCCGGCCTCCGCGGTATCGATGCCGGGGAAATATAAATTGTCGATTCGTCTCCGCAGCCGCGCGGAACCGATTTATTTCATGGATTTCGTGGAAGCGACCAAGGAGATGGATCATGCCATGAACGAATGGATGATCGACATCCATCGTTACACCGTCGAGTTCAACGTCCCGGCCACTAACTAACGAGCCCAGTGAACCGTTCGAAATTTTCACAATACTTCGCCGTGTCTCCCTCATTCAATTCCAGGAACATAATAATCCGGTCGGTCTGGCTGGCGATGTGTGGTTTGGTTTCCACCAGCTGCATGAGGTCAGTCAAGGATGAGTCCACCACCCAACCGGTTGCTGACCAGATTTCACCGATGCCGGTGGACCAGCCTCTCGTCCAAACGGCTCGAGAATCCTCTATAGCTCAGATTCCGTCGTGGGTGGACAGCGGCAGCACGAACCAGGCGGGTCCTGGCGAAATTGTGTCGATTCCGGAAACCAAACGCTCTACAGAAAAGCTCGATTCAACTCCATCCCCACCAGAGGACCAGCCTCTCGTGCAGACCGCTCAGGAATCCTCCACCGCCCAGGTTCCGTCGCGGGTGGACATGGGTAGGAGCACAAAGAGGAAGTCCAAAGTCGTATCGATGCGGCGGATCAAACGCTCCACTGATGGAAAAGATTTCGACCACAACAATACCCCTGCGAGCGAGCCGATAACGGCTGCTACCGCTTCCAAAACTCCTTCTGCCTTCGCTTTGCTGATGCGGCAGATTGAGATGCTCTTGATCGAGATGGATCCGCGCGCTCATCTCGTGCCGAGTAATCAGCGCGTTCCGTTTAGTCCCGACCCGGCCTACACCGCGCCTTATGATCCGGAAGCGCAGCTTGCGATTTACGGGGCGAAGCATCCCAATCCCACGGCCCGGCCTCTTATTGAAGCGGGGCGCGAACTTTACGGGCCCGGGACATTTCAACCTGGCATTAATCTTCTTGGTGAAAAGAATTTGGTTTTCCCACAGCTCCTGATGTATGGCGATGAGCGCACCGCCATTGCTTACAACGACAACGGCGCGATCGAGAAGGGACTAATCGTCACCCGGCTGAATCTTGACATCGATCTCAAGATCACCGGCACCGAGCGCATCCATCTCTTCATTACCCCGCTCAATCGCGCAGCCCTCTTCACGCGTGTCGAGTTTGCGGGCGACAAACAACATTCAGGCGTCGAGATCGATTTCGAGCCGGTAGCGCTTTTCTTCGAGGGCGATCTGGCGCGACTCTTCGCCGGTTTCAGCAACCAAGAAAACAAGCTCGATCTTCCCTTCACTTTCGGCCTGATCCCCCTGCTCTTTCAAAATGGCGTCTGGCTGAATGACGCTTTCACTGGATTCGCCATTACGATCCCGGCCCGCAACAGTCCTGCCCTCGACATCTCTAATGCCGATATCACCTTCTTTGCCGCGTTCGACCAAGTCACGACCGGCGCGATTGCGAACGATCATAGTGCGGACGTTTTTGGCATCGCCAGCTTCGTGGAAGCCCAGAGCGGTTATTTCGAGTTTGATTATGGCTACACGCTCGGCCGCAAAAATTTCTACGACCTGAGCTATCACAACTTGAGCGGCGCCTTTACTCCGCTACTTCGATCTGGTTTCAAACAGCGTTCGCGTCATTTACAATTTCGGCCAGGACCCCGAACATGACCACCGGCGCACCGCAGATGGCGTGCTCCTTCTCATTGAAAACTCATTGATCACGCCTCTCCCGCTGACGTTGGTCCCCTACTTCAATCTTTTCGCTGGCTTCAACAAGCCCCAATCGCTCGCTCGCGCCGGCGCCGCTGGCGGCGTCCTGGTAAACACCGGCATGCTATTTGAAACCGACAACTTAACTGGTTTTCCAACAATGGACGCTACCGGGCACGACACTTATGGCGGCTCGCTCGGTCTCGAATATCTCTTCGATTTACACCAGCAGATCGTCTTCGAGGCCTCATTTCTGGATGTTTTTGGCGACGCCAAGGACCGCACCGCGAAAGGATCGCAGGTGGGATTCGAAATTCGTTATCAGCTGCCGCTCAACAATGCTTGGCTGATACGGGCCGACGTCATGGTTGCGTCGCGAGAAAACGATAAGGATCTTTTCGGCATCCGGGGAGAACTTCGGCGCAAATTCTGATATATTGACCAATGACGCTGGTAGTTCTCGAAGCATTAGGAGCCATTTTGCTCGCGCTCGTGGTGGGACAAACCTGCATTTTCTTCGCGACCTCGTTCCGCCGCCTTATCCACCAGCGCGCGGTTGAAAAATTTTCTTACGATCTTCTGCGCGAGCAGCTCCAGACCGCGCGCGGGCTGCGCAAGAAAACCGAAGACAATGCCGCGCCTTGGAATGGCATTCGCAAGTTTTCCATTCGAAAGAAGGTGATGGAGACAGAGGACATTTCCTCGTTCTATCTCGAACCGCACGACCGCAAGCCGTTGCCCTCGTTTTTGCCGGGACAATATTTGACTTTCGAGCTTCGCATCCCCGGGCAGAAAAATAAAACGGTGCGATGCTATTCGCTTTCGGATGGGCCGCGGACCGATTTCTACCGCGTCTCTATCAAGCGCCTGGGTGCGCCGCCGGACAAGGAAGGTGTGCAGCCCGGGCTTGTCTCGAATTATTTTCATACGCACCTGAAAGAGGGCGACATCGTCGACGTCAAGGCGCCCGGCGGGCATTTTTCCCTCGACCCTACGGAAACCGGCGGCGTCGTTCTCATCAGCGGTGGCATCGGCGTGACGCCGATGCTGTCAATGCTTAACACGCTCGTGGAGATGCGTTCCACGCGAGAGATTCATTTTTTCTACGGCGTGCGGAATCGCGCGGAGCACGCCATGAAAGAGCACCTCGAAAAGGTCGCGCGCGAAAATCCAAACGTGCATCTGTACGTCTGCTACAGCAAACCGGACGAGGGTCACAAGCCGGGGCAAGATTATCAGCACGCGAGCCGCGTTTCGGTCGAGCTCCTCAAGCAGCTACTTCCCTCGAACAATTACGATTTCTACATCTGCGGGCCGGGACCGTTGATGGAGAGCCTAACGACTGGATTGAGCGAGTGGGGCGTGCCGGATAAAAATGTCCATTTCGAAACATTCGGGCCTTCCAGCGTGAAAAAAGTGGCCGAAGTGTCCGCGGCCTCGCAGACCCCGGGCCAGACATTTTCGATTGAATTCAAAAAATCCGGCAAGAAGCTTGTCTGGGCCGCTGGTTGCACAAACATTCTTCAACTCGCGATGGACAACGATATCAACATTCCCAGCGGTTGCCGGGCGGGCAGTTGCGGAACTTGCCAGGTCGCAGTTTTCTCCGGCGAAGTCGCCTACGTTACTCCATCAGATTTTGCTACGGAGCGCGGCACACGGCTGACCTGCATCGGCGCGCCGAAAGGCGATGTGGTGCTCGACGCCTGATAGATGAGGTGCACTGGTTTATTAGGGGCGGCACTTGGGGCCGCGATCGCTCTCTTTTGTTTTCCGGGCTGCGATAAGTCGAAAATCGAAATCTATCGAGTAGAGAAGGAGCACGATTCGCAAACATCGCAGATGCCCGGAGCGCCCGGTGGAATGAGCGGCCGCGGTGCGGTCATCTGGCAGGCGCCGACGGATTGGGAGGAACAACCAGCCAGCGGCCCGCGACGAGGCACGTTCAAAATTCACGGGAAAGATGGCAGTGAAGCCGAACTTTCCATCACTGCTTTTCCTGGCGATGTCGGCGGTCTGCTTGCGAACGTCAATCGTTGGCGTGGCCAGATCCAGTTGCCACCGCTCGCGCAGTCTGACCTCGCTCAGGCGACCACGCCGCTCTCCGCTTCGGGCCGCGCCATCTTATTCGTCGACATCGTGAGCGCCAAGCCGATCAAGGATGGCAAGAAATCGCGCATTCTTGGCGGGACCCTTGCGCTCGATGACGAAACGTGGTTCTTCAAATTGATCGGCCCGGACGAACTGGTCGGCGCGCAAAAAGAGCAGTTCAAGAGATTCCTCGAGACAATAAAAGTTGAAGGGACGCCAGCACTGGCGTCGTCGGCAGAAAATACCGGATCGAAAACGAACGCGCCGACACCACCGACGCTGGCTCCAATCACGCCTCCGTTCGAATACAAGACGCCACCGGGCTGGATCCCTCAGCCGCTTGCACCGATGCGCCTCGCCAGTTTCAAAGTCGCCGGGAGCAATGGTGCGGAAGCGGACATTTCGGTCGTGTCGCTAGCGGGAATCGCCGGAGGCGATCTGGCTAACATCAATCGCTGGCGCGACCAACTGAAACTTCCGCCTGTGTCGGAGACTGAGCTTGCTTCGATCAGCTCGCACCTAAATGCGCGCGGCCATGACTTTCTCGTGACGGATTTGGTCAGTACCGAACCGCTCCCACCTTCGCAGCGCAAAATGCGGATCGTGGCCGCCGCTTCGCAGCAAGGCGAGCAAACCTGGTTTGTAAAGATGACCGGTGATGTTGATCTTGTGGAAGCGCAGAAGAATCACTTCTTCGATTTTCTCCGGGGCCTCTCGATTTCAGACATCAGCCGTTCCGACGAGTCGGCTGCTCATCAATAATGGTTCGCTACCTCAAAGCCTGCGGGCGCGGGCTCTCCTCTTTGCGACTGACAGTAGTGCTGCTCGGTTTGAGCATGGTGATGATTTTCTTCGGCACGCTCGATCAAGTTCATTTGGGCATCCATGCGGCGCAGGCAAAATATTTTCGCAGCCTCTTTGTCTTCTGGCAGCCTGCCGGAGCCGGGTGGAGCATCCCAGTATTTCCCGGCGGGTATTTGATCGGCCCGTTGCTTTTTATGAACCTCGTCGCCGCGCATGGGATGCGCTTCAAACTCGCTGCGAAAAAGATCGGGATTTTCTTGATTCATGCGGGCGTGGTCGTCTTGCTTCTGGGCGAGCTGTTCACCGGCCTTTTCGCGAAAGAGAGCATGATGCGGATGGATATCGGGACCGCGCAAACCTACTCAGAAGCGCCGCGCGAAACGGAGCTGGCGGTAATCGACACGAGCTCCAACGAGGACGATCTCGTCGTCGCGATTCCAGAGTCTCTTCTCGCCCGAGCCACCGTCATTCAACATCCGGCTCTCCCGTTCACCTTGAAGATCGTTAAATTCATGGCGAACACCTCGCTCGCCATGCGTTCGCAGGCGCCCAACTCGCCGCCTTCCCTTGCCACCACCGGCATCGGTCCGAACGTTGTCGCGAAAGAAATTCCACGAACGGTAAAGCAAGATGAGCGCGACCTAACGACTGCTTTTGTGCAGATCAACACAGTCCAGGGACCGCTCGGCACCTGGCTGGTCTCGAACGCGCTCGGGGCACCGCAAGCGTTTACTTACGACGGCCACACCTACGAGTTGCGCATGCGGCAGAAACGTTATTACAAACCCTTTACGATCAAGCTGCTCGATTTTCGGCACGATATTTATCCCGGCACGGACATTCCGAAGAATTTCTCTAGCCGCATTCGTCTGATCGATTCGCGGCAGAAAGAAGACCGCAATGTGCTTATCTATATGAATAGCCCGTTGCGCTACAGCGGATACACTTTTTACCAGGCCGGGTTCGACAATAGCGACAAAACCAGCATCCTGCAGGTGGTGAAGAATCCGACCTTTCTTCTACCGTATATTGCCTGCGGTCTGGTCGGCGCCGGTCTGTTGACGCAGTTTTCGATGCATCTCGTAGGGTTTCTTCGGCGGAGGCGCGCATGAAATCTTGGAAAAAATTAATGCCGTGGTTCGTGGCCGCGCTCTGTTTTTATTTCCTGATCGCGTTCTCTTTCGAAGGCGAACCAAAAGCGGGATACGCGCTGCGCGAATTCAGCCGTTTTCCTGTGCTGCTCAACGGACGCATTAAGCCGTTAGACACCGTCGCGCGGACCTCGCTCCTTATTCTTTGCGGAAAGCAGTCGCTGCGCGTCGACGATGGCCAATCGCTTTCGGCGATTGAGTGGTTGACCGAGCTGATGGCCCGTCCCGAGGCGGCTGACGACCGCAAAGTCTTCAAAATCACCAACCCCGATACGCTCGGCGCCCTCGGGTTGCAGGAAGAGGAGAACAAGAATTATTCCTTCTCGCAATTCGTGCCTCGAGCGCGGGACATCGAGCGCCAGGCTGAACTCGCCAATAATGTCGAGGAACAATTGCGCACGCCTTTTCAACGCGACATCGTCAAGCTTTATGAGCGTGTCACGCTTTACTTCCGATTGAAGAACAGTTTGCAGGTGGCAGACACCGATGATTTTCAGGCCGAAGTGGAGGCTTACGGAAAAACAATCGCTTCCGGATTGGCGATAACCAAGAGCGCGTCAAATTCCGGGCCATTCGAAGCCGGGAGCGACGCGGCCCAGCGTTTTTCGTTTCTGGCGCAGACCGCTTACTTTTTCCCAGTTCCACCGGCATCACAGAGCGGCAAAGCGGAAGAGTGGAAGAAAATGGGCGAGAGCCTCATCGCCGCGACAAAAGAGACAGGAATTGCCCCGCCCGCGCGAGCTTATGCGGCGATTGTATCAGCCTACCGGAAACAGGACGCGGCCGCTTTTAATTCCGCCGTGGCCGATTATCGCGCGTGGTTGCGGGAGCACATCGGAAAGACCACTCGCACCGCGCAACTCGAGGTCTTCTTCAACGCCTTCGCTCCTTTCTACAAGAGCATGACGCTCTATGTGTTGGTGTTTATTCTTGCCTGTGTTTCCTGGCTCGTTAGGCCGGGGGCGCTTGGGCGCTACGCCTTTTATCTGCTTATCTTCGGCTTCGCGATTCACACCACCGGTTTGCTCTTTCGCATTTATCTCGAAGGCCGGCCGCCGGTGACAAATCTTTACTCGTCGGCCGTCTTCATCGGCTGGGGCGCCGTGCTTCTCGGAATTATTCTGGAACGCTTTTACCGTAACGGAATCGGCAGTGCGACTGCATCGATCCTGGGCTTTCTCACGCTGCTCATCGCTCATCATCTCTCGCTGGATGGCGACACGATGGAGATGATGCGCGCCGTGCTCGACACCAACGGCTGGCTCGCGACCCACGTCGTCTGCATCACGCTCGGTTATGCCTCCACTTATCTGGCCGGTTTCCTCGCGCTCATGTACATTGTGCGCGGCGTCTTTACATCATCGCTCGATGAAGAGACCGCGACTTCTCTTTCCCGCATGGTTTACGGTATCGTCTGCTTTGCGACTTTGTTCAGCTTCGTCGGCACGATCCTCGGTGGCATCTGGGCCGACCAATCGTGGGGCCGTTTCTGGGGATGGGACCCAAAGGAAAATGGAGCGCTCCTCATCGTGCTTTGGAACGCCATCATTCTGCACGCGCGCTGGGGTGGACTCGTTAGGCAACGCGGCCTCATGGTCTTGGCCGTCTTCGGAAATATAGTGACGAGCTGGTCCTGGTTCGGCGTCAACATGCTGGGGATCGGATTGCATTCCTACGGATTCATGGACAAAGCCTTCCCATGGCTCATCGCCTTTATGTTAACCCAGGTGCTCATGATGGCCCTAGCCGCGCTGCCGCTCAAAAGCCCGCTGCCCAGAAAATAAAGGCACCAGAGATTTGATCATACCGGGGACGCCCGAGTTGCCTAGCGAGAGCTACATCGCATAGTTAGACTGCACGGTCACTGCCAAACCCAAGTTTGCGTAACGCGGCTCTTCTTCGTGTCATACAAGACGTCCCGGCACCTTCAAGCGGGATTGCCAGGAGGCTTATCCTAGCGGATTAGTTGGTCTGGGTCGGCTGCGGTCGAAGTAAGGCTCGGTATTGCGCGGCTTCCGGCCGCTGCAATTTGTCGTAGAGAGCAACGATTCGCTGGAGCGCTTCGATGGTGCGCGGATCCTTATCTCCTAGCATTGCCTTGATCTGAGTATAACTGCTCAGAAGCAGTGGCTCTGCTTCAGTAAACTTACCTTGATCCGTAAGCGCCTCACCGAGCGCGCTGACAACGATCGCAACCAGCCAATGGGTCTTGGGAAATGCTTTCTCGCGCACTGCCAAGGCCTCGCGGAGATGCGGTTCCCCAAGGTCCGGACGCCCGTTTTTTGTTTGCATGGTTCCCAAAGTGGCCAGCGGGAATGCGGTCAGCACGTGTCCAGGTGGCAAGTTTTGTTTCATCGTCGCCAGCGCCTTTTCTGAGAGCGCTTGGCCTTCAGCGTGCCGTCCCTGGAAGAAAAACAACTCTGCGCGGATATTCAGTGAAAGCACTGTTGATAGATGCGTGTCGCCGACCAGGCGTTGAAGAATAGCGAATCCTTCGTCGTTCAACGACTCAGCCTCCCGATAGTTTGCTCTTGTTTTCAGAAGGTCGGCCAACACGATGATCGCCTGGGCTAGTTCCAAACGTGGCGCGCCCGATAGCCGCCTGAGCTCTTCCACGGCTTGTCGCTGGAAGGCTTCCGATCCGTCCAGATCACCCTGGTCCTGCCGCGCCATAGCCAGATGACCAAGTACGATACCGACGATCGCGCGGTCGCCGCCTTTGAAATGCGACTCATACTGCAATGCTTCGC
>DASYVQ010000144.1:0-23927 GCA_035936875.1 Chthoniobacterales bacterium | reverse complement strand
AAGGTGAGGCACGCCTCCTGCTAAATGGTGCCGGTTAGGATGTTCGCACCGGTTTTAGCGTCACGGCAATGGCTTGATTGCCCGAAGCTACTGTTAGGCACGGCCGGGTTGTTGATTCTGCTGAGTCCCGCTTCTGTCCGCGGGACAGTATTCGACTGGCCGAGTTCGGGCTGGACAGCAGGCGCGCCGGCCCCTGGCCAAACCGTAACCCAAAGTTTCACTAGCGTCACTCCCAACGACATCACCGTTAGCATCAATAACAACGGGGCCTCCAATCAGGGCGCGACATGGCAAACTGGCTATCCTGCGATCGACAGCACTACCGAGACCGGAGGTTTTAACGGCGTAAATGCGCTTCAGATCTACGTAGTCGCGCAAAGCAGCACTTCGTCTTACATCAGAGCGACTGTTACCTTTAACACTCCGGTCATTAATCTGTCGTTCCAGATTTGGGATGTGGATGCTTTTTCAGGGCAGTTCGCAGATAAGATTTCTAACATCCAAGCAATCGCGGCGTCGGACCCGACTCCGTTACCAGTGCGGTAGCCGGCTACAATACCATCACCGGCACAGGCCTTAGCACGATTGTGCTCGGCACCGCCAATGCCGCCAACAGCACAAATCAGGGAACCATTGATATCAGTTTTGCCGGACCGATAACGCAATTCTCATTTGATTGGTCCAACAATGATCCCGCGCTGGGAGCGCAAGCTATTGCCCTTGGTCCGCTTACCTACACGGTGGTGCCGGAAATGTCGGCGGGATGGGCTGTGGCGCTGCTCTGCTCAATCGCAATCGCTGGGCGTGAGATCGCAAGGCGCACGACGCTCCAGTATACGCGCTACTAACTTGCCCTGCGCTCGTCTAGATTGCCGCGCGCTCCCGCATTTGGTGTCGAACTGCAGCTGAAGGTTTCGGCCGCTCGTTTGCTGGCAGCAGCACCATGCTCAATGGCCGCAACATCTCGCAAGTTGCCTGGAGCCGATTATCTTATCGGAAAATGAAAACAACGGTCGCGCGTACTGGTTTGGCCCCGTTTACAAGTTCGAGGATCGCGGTCGGGCCGGTCTTGATCGCGCTCCTTTTCTTCGGGCTGCTTTGGTTAGAGGTACTCAATCACCTAAGAGCCGAGTGGTGGCTCAATCCGCAATACAACTACGGATTGTTGGTCCCGTGTCTCACCCTGTATTTGCTTTGGAAACGTTGGCCGGAGCGTCCTTCCCCTGCGCCGCCAGATTCATGCGCCGGGCCTATTGCGTTGATGATTTTTTGCGCTGTTTTGTTTTTCCCGATTCGATTGCTTGCCGAGGCAAATCCAGATTGGCGTTTGTTGAGTTGGGCGTTCGCGCTCGTCGCGGTCACAATGTCGATCTTGTGGATGTTTCTCGCTGGCGGTTGGCCCTGGCTTCGCCACTTTGCTTTCCCATTTCTTTTCTTCCTCGTCGCTGTGCCGTGGCCGATGCGTTTCGAGCAACTTGTTGTGCAAGATCTCATGCGCGTCGTTACCGAGATCAATGTCTCATTGCTTAACCTCGTGGGAATTCCGGCCCTGGCGCATGGCAACGTCATCGAAGTTGTCTCCGGCCTGATTGGAATCGAAGAAGCGTGCAGTGGTGTACGCTCGCTTCAGGCCACGCTGATGATTTCGCTTTTTCTCGGCGAACTTTATTCGTTCGCGATCGGGCAGCGCATTTTCCTCGTTATCGCCGGCGGCGTGCTCGCCTTCGTTTGCAATGTTGCCCGCACCGCGATGTTGGTTTGGATAGGCGCGAAGCACGGGCCGAAATCGATCGAAGCATGGCACGATCCCGCCGGGTTCACCATTCTACTGATTTGTCTCTTCGGACTTTGGCTGCTGAGTTTGTTCATGCGTCGGCGCTCACCTGCGTCCAGCGCACCGTCGAACATCGACAGTCAGCGCGCTCTCCTGCGTTTCTCGTGGCCGTTGCTTGTCTCACTCGCATTTTGGTTTCTCGTCGTCGAAACCGGAGTGCAAATCTGGTACGGCCGTCATCAATCTATTGGAAGTTCACGCTGGGTTGTGCAATGGCCGAGCTCCGAAGGCGCTTACAAAGCGATGTCTATCCCGCCCGAAGTCGAAAATTTGCTCCGTTACAACGAAGGCGGCGGTGCTGCCTGGCACGGAGCGGACGGCCATCCTTGGATGATGTATTTCTTCCGCTGGTTTCCCGGACGCACCGCTGCCCTTTTTGTCAAAGTCCATCGTCCTGATATTTGCCTTCCCGCCAGCGGCATGACGATGGAGCGCGATCGCGGCTTGCGGCTTCTCGCGGTCAACGGCGTGAAGCTACCGATCCGTTCTTACCGCTTCGACGATCACGGGGCGCCACTTCACGTTTTCTATTGCTATTGGGACGCACGCTCGTCTTACGAAAGCGTCGCCCAGGCGGAAGAAGAAGATTGGAGTCCACGTGGTCGCTTGCGCGCAGCGTGGCGCGGCCGGCGCGAAATCGGCGCGCAAATGCTGGAAGTTGTCGTCTGGGGTTATGAAGATGATGAGAAAGCCAATGAGGCGCTGCAGCGTCAGCTCGCTCAAATCATTCGGCTCGGCTGACCGCCGGCAAGATCGACGTCACAAACAATCGCTTCACTCGGCGCCGCGCCGGCGTTAACTTAAAAATCGCAGCAAGAACCGGGTGGGAGATCGAATCGGCCCGTGGCAAAATGCGCTCATGAACGATTACGAACGAGTGGCAAATGTGATCCGCTATTTGGATCGACATCACACCGAGCAACCCGACCTCACCGAGTTGGCCCGCGGCGCCGGGCTCAGCTCGTTTCATTTTCACCGGCTCTTTTCGGCGTGGGCAGGCGTGACACCGAAAGATTTTTTGCAATGCCTCACCCTTCAGCACGTGAAAACGCTTTTGCGTGAGGGTGACAGCGTGCTCGATGCCGCTTTGAATGCGGGACTGTCGGGCCCAGGCCGATTACACGATCTCTGTGTGACCTTGGACGCGGCTTCTCCCGGCGAAATGAAAAACGGCGGAGCCGGGATGAAAATCGATTACGGTTTCGCCGAGACGCCGTTCGGCGAAGCACTCATTGCCGAAACCACGCGCGGAATTTGTCACCTTTCGTTTGTCGAAGGACAGGGCCGCAATGGCGCGCGGGATCTTGTCGCCGCCCAATGGCCAAACGCGAAATTGCATCGCGCCGATCACCGCGCAGAAGAATTATCGGACAGAATTTTCGCGCGTTCTCCGCAAGGTCAATCGCCTCCGCGTTTGCGCGCGTTCGTGCGCGGGACCCCGTTCCAGCTGCGGGTTTGGCGCGCTCTCTTGAGCGTGCCAACCGGGTCGCTTACGACCTACGGGCGCCTTTCCGCCACGATCGGTCAGCCCCGGGCCGCGCGCGCCGTCGGCAGTGCGGTCGGTGCCAATCCGATCGCCTTCGTCATCCCGTGTCATCGCGTTATCCGTGAGACCGGAGCACTGGGAAATTATGGGGGTGGTCGGATTCGGAAACGCGCCATTGTCGGCTGGGAAATCGCGCCGCGCGCGGCTCAGTCTTCCGCGGAGGAAAATATTCTTCGAGCCAGCGCTGCTTGACCGAGCGTTAAGATCGACATCTTCGTTGAGGCGAAATATCGTGAGCGATTGCCACTCACGGAATGGAAAAGCCTTCGTTCGACCAAGCCGGTTTTCGTCACGAATACATTGGAGAAGGATTGCGGCGCCGCGATCTCGATCCGGATCCGATCAAGCAATTTGACGTTTGGTTCACGGCGGCGGCCAAGGCCGGCATTCACGATGCCAATGCCATGGCCCTCGCCGCCGCCACTCTGGATGGAAAACCATCCGCGCGTGTTGTTCTTCTCAAGGATTTTGATGAAAGCGGATTTGTCTTTTACACCAATTACGCAAGCGAAAAAGGCCGGCAGTTGGAAGAAAATCCGCGCGCCGCGCTTGTGCTCTATTGGATGGAAGTGGAACGCCAGATTCGCATCGAGGGAACGGTTGAAAAAACCTCGCGCGAAGAATCAGAGCAATATTTTCATACTCGGCCGGCGGGCGCACAACTTGGCGCCTGGGCTTCGCGTCAGAGCGAAGTGATCGACGCCCGGCGTGTGCTCAATGCCCGCCTCGAAGAAATGACGGAACGCTTCGCCCAGGGGGAAATTCCACTGCCGCCACATTGGGGCGGATATCGGCTCAAGCCGGAACGGATCGAATTCTGGCAGGGCCGTCCCGATCGCTTGCACGATCGTTTTCGTTACACACGGCAAAAGGATGGTTCCTGGCAGATCGATCGGCTCGCGCCGTAAATTGAGAACCGGTCGGGCTAGTTCAACCACTTCTTTTTCAATTCCGCCCCGGTTGGCGGCCCGCGGTTTTCGGCGTAACGTTGTCACAATCGCAGTTCTAGGAACGCAACCGCGCTCCGACTTGCGAATGAATTGTACGATGACTCCGAACGACGACGATTTTGTGGAGGACGATCCGTTGGCTGCGCCAATGCCGCGTAAAGGGCAGCGTTCGTCGCGCGTACGGGGACGTCAGACAGGTCGCCGCGTTGGCAGCGCCGCCGATACTTGGGAGCAAGCCAAGGAAAAAGCGGGCGTCGCCCGTGAACGCACCGAACTTTTTCTGCGCGAAAATCCGGTCCCCCTGATCCTGGGCGCGCTCGCCGCCGGCCTCGCCATTGGCCTGGCCATTCGTTATACCGCCACGTCGGAAGAAAAAGAAGCTGAAGTTAAATCGCCGCTCGGCCGTGTCGATCTTGGCGTCCTGTCGCTTCCGTTTCTTTGGCCGATCTTCAAATCACTCAAAGAAAAATATCACGATTCCGCCGACGCCGTTCGTGGCAGCGTTGGTCGCGTAAAAAAGATCCACATCGAACGCTATACCAAGCCGGTCCGGAAACGCTGGAAAACCTGGACGCATTAATCCCGGTCCGCCTCGGCCGATGCGCGCTATTGGTAGAAGCTCGAAAAATGAAATGTTTTGCTTTCGTAATCGCGGCTGCGCTCCTGGTTTCCTGCTCCGCGGATAAGAAGCCGGCCTGGCTCCGGGTTGCTGAAAAAGGATCCCACAAATGGGGGTATTACAACGGATACGTCGAAGCGCGCTGGCAAAATGACGGACGCAGCATGACGCTGCTGCGCGAACTGCGTTACACCGACCCGCAGGGTGTCGTTTGGGTTGCGCCGGCCGGATCAGAAGTCGACGGCGCATCGATTCCGCGATCGCTCTGGTCGATCATGGGCGGGCCCTTTGAAGGAAAATATCGGAACGCGTCCGTCCTGCACGACGTCGCCTACGACCAGCACAACCGGCCCTGGCAGGATTGCGACCGGATGCTTTACAACGCCATGCGCTGCAGCGGCGTCGGCCCGGTCGAAGCCGGGACGATGTATTACTCGCTCTACAAATTTGGGCGGCACTGGAAAGCGCCGCGCGCCGAGCCGGTGAGGGTCGGCGGCGAGATGGTGGCCAGGGCCACCCCGGTAAATCCCGAGCAAGTTGGTGAAGCGCGCGATTGGATCAAGAGCTCCGATCCGAGTCTGGAACAGATCGAGCAGCGCGCGAATGCCGAGTCGCGGTGACAGTTTGCTTTGTGATTTTAAGTGGCCAGCGATTGGCTGCTGCGATTGGTTACTTTGTGGCCATTCAATCAGTGACGATAGTTCTTTCGACCGTGGCCTCGAATCCAGAACTTTCGTCAATGAACCACTTGTCTCCTCGCTTCACGACAAAGAAGCCGCTGCCCTTCCAACCGCCAAGGCTATCGATATGCCCGCTCTCGACGTGAACTCTGTCGGGACGAACTGCCTCGAGTTTTCTTATGCGGTGATCAATGTGTGGTCGCGCAGAAACGACTAGCTTGATGTGCTGAACGTCGGATTCCGATAAACGCGCTGCGTACGGTCCGGCGATTTGTAATGGCGGCGATGCGCACCCGCTAAGCAGAACTGCGATGGTCAATACCTGAATCCGCATAGACCTAACGGCTAGGCTTCAGCCGCGGCGGCTCATTGTGACGCTCGCCGCCGTCGGCTGCAAGCCGTGTTAGGCAGCCGTTAACGCTGTAGGAAGCTTGGTTAAAGCCTCGAGTAGTTGTGCTGGTAGCGGATTTGCCGCATGCGGGTTAATCAACACTTTCCAAGCGCGATGTGTGTGAGGTGGATTCCCCATAACGCCAGTGAAATAAAGAACTACTGCCGTGATCCTTGTGTTCTGGGTAGGTTGGAAGCACCTCGTAATAGAAGGAGCCCAATCGTGCAGGCCTCCAGCGACACTGCCGGTATCGATCACGAGAAGATTGGGGTTCGACTTCGCGAAGTGATGTAGTTCCGCTGCGAGCATTCGTTTGGCACGACCGTCGAAAACACCCGCCCGCACTGCAGCGAGCGCCCCAGTCGCCTGATCACCGTTGACGACCGCTCGAGCGACTCCTAGAACAGTGCCTGACGTCTCGCTAGGGACTGACGGCGAAACTACGGGCGGAAAGGAGTAACGCCGCTTCAAGAAGCGCCCAACAGACGAGATCGATTGCACGTCGTCCGAGAACGCTGCGCCACCTATCGCCGTCGTTAGTGTCGGCATGTCAAGTTCATCAAGATCGCAGTCGAGAAAAAGCTCGACATTCGCGTCCGAGCTGACCGCCAAGATCGAGGAGGCGATTTCGTCGATTCTATCGGTAAAGTGTTTAACTATTTCAGCTCTGTCTGGTGCGATTACTTCAACAAAGATTGTAATCGGATCGATTGTGAGCGCGAGGTCTGGCACTTTCGTTCCCGCCGCCACACCGAAAGAGGGGTAAAACCCCAGTCGCACCAAAGCGGATCCCACAGTGAGCTCAGACAACGAACCGCGTTCACCAGATCGAAGGCGAGACATTACCGGCTCAACACCAGGAAGATGGGCGGCATCCGCGAGTATGAGGCCGGCATCAATCGCGTTCGCAACGACACTCAGTCCTCGGATCGGCCCAGCCGCAAGTTCATTGGCGCGCTCTGGCCAATACATCAAGAGGGCGTTCAGGGCACGCGCACATTCATCCGGTGCGGTAGACGGCGGCGTACCGAGGCACCACTCGTCGACAAACTGCGGCCACGACGACGCAAACAGTGCTGGCAATCCAACGGGTTTAGACAAGATGATTCTCAGGCTGCCTAACGAGATATAGATGGAATTATTCCGTCTAACCCGGTTTCTGTCATTTTGTTTTTCCCGGACCCCACAAGGCTCGACCCGGTTTTGCGCCGGTGTGCTCGCCGTCTTTGATTACTTGCACGCCGTTCACAAAAACGTGTTTCATGCCGACTGCGTACTGGTGCGGCTTCTCGAACGTGGCGCGATCGGCAATGGTTGCCGGATCGAATACGACGACGTCGGCGAACATTTCTTCCTTGAGAAAGCCACGATGATCGAGTCCGAGATTGGTCGCGGGAAAACCGCTCAATCGCCGAATTGCTTCTGACATTGGAATCACTTTTTCGTCGCGCGCATATTTGCCGAGCACGCGCGCAAAGCTGCCGTAGGCGCGGGGATGCGGATTCGATTTCAGGAAAACGCCTTCCGGCGCCTGCGACGCTTCATCGGAACAAAAAGAAATCCAGGGCTTGGCCATTTCTTTTTTCACGTTCTCTTCCGACATGACAAAGTAAATCGTGCCGATGCGCGATTCGTCTTCCGCGATCAAATCCATAATCGTTGTGATCGGATCTTTGCCGCGCATTTTCGCGACTTCGGCGAGCGTTTTGCCCGTGAGCGGTTTCAGTTTGTCCGATTTAAATCCAACCAGCAAAAGTTTGTCGGGCGAACCGGTGCCGATATAAAGGTTTTCCCATTGGTCGCTGTCTTTGCTGACTTCCGCGGCAATTTTTTCTCGCGTTGCCGGGTCGCGCAGCCGTTTAAACAACGCCGGGTAACCGCCGTCTTCGGTCCATGGCGGCAAGCAGGCATCGAGCCCGGTCCCCGCTGCGATGTAAGGGTACATGTTGGCGCGGATGCTGAGCCCCTCTTTTTGCGCCGCTTCGATCCGCGAAAGCAGATTGTCGATCCTATTCCAGTTCTGTTTTCCGGCGGCTTTAATGTGATAAACCTCGGCAGGAATTTTTGCTTCCCGGCTGATCCGGACTAGTTCGTCGAACGCTTCGATCAACCGGTTCCCTTCGCTGCGCATGTGCGAGATGTATTTGCCTTTATATCTCGCGGCCACTTTGCAGAGCTCGATCAACTCATCCGTCTTTGCGTAAAACGCCGGCGGATAAATCAACGCTGTGCCGATCCCGAGCGCGCCCGCTTCCATTTCCTTGCGCACCAGCTCCCGCATTTGATCGAGCTGCTCCGGCGTGGGCGCTTTATCCTCGAAGCCGATCACATATTCGCGAATCGTTGCCGCGCCGATGAAGGAAGCGACGTTACAGGAAACGCCGCGATTCTCGAGATAACGCAGATATTCCGCCAACGTGTTCCACTTAATCTCGTATTTGATGTCGGTTTGCTGGCGCACCATGTATTCGCGGACGCGATCGTTCACCGGGCCCATCGATTCGCCTTCGCCCATGATCTCAGTGGTGACGCCTTGCCGGATCTCGCTTTGCGATTGTCCGTCTTGAATCAACGATTCGTTCGACCAGGAAAGCATGTTGATGAATCCCGGCGCGACCGCGAGTCCGTTGGCATCGACAATTATTTTCGCCTTAGCCGTTTTGAAATCGCCGAGGCCGGCGATGCGATCACCGCGAATCGCAACATCGACATGTCGCGGTTCGCTACCCGATCCATCGTAAACGGTGCCGCCTTTAATGATGACATCAAAGTCGGCTGGATTTTGTACGGGCGACTGAGTCTGAGCCACGACGCAGGAAGCAAATGTCGATACTAGAAAAAAGGCAATGCGCTTCATCGCGCGATTCAACGAGCGCGAGTTACCGATGTCGATCTTAAAACGTTTTCAGGCCGCTTAAGATGTGCAGCACAATTCCGTCACCGTCGCACAGCACGAATCTGTTTCCGACAAAGCCGCAACGCGACGATCGCGCGCCTTGCACGTGGTCGCCGGCGGTTCGAGCAGGACGCGTGTGACGCCGTCACCGCGCGTGACTGAGCGGACGTGATATGTGGACGGGAAGAAATTCTCGTCGCCGTACTCAACGCGAATCTCCGCTTCGCGATTGAGCGGAATCATTCCGCGCACTTTGTCGAAGATCTTCAAGAACTTCCCTGATGTCATGTAATCGTCATCGGCTTTGGCGGGCACCCAGAGTTGCACGATCGTTTCCTGCCACTGCCGTGTCTGACCGCCGCAATCGACCGTGTTGAAGCTAGCTGCTTTCAATTCGGTCAGATGATACCCGCGATGCACGGCATGCCCGTCAACACCGACGAAGACCAGTTGATTGGATGGCGCGAAGCGCAGTGCGGCGATGAATTCCTCTGTTTTCATTTGTTTTTCTCCTTCGGTTTTCTTCGGCTGACTCGGCAGCAAACCGTGTTGCGTTTGCGACGCTCTTCATTCATTCGTTGATCTTTCGTCATCCACTGCCGCAATCCGGCCAGGACGTGCCGGACCAGCGGATCACCGTGTTGCGCCCAGCGATAATGGATCCATTTGCCGTTGCGTCGCACATCCACTAATCCGGCCCGCTTCAAATGAGCAAGGTGCCGCGATACTTTCGGCTGCACCACGCGGAGTGTATCGGTCAGTTCGCAGACGCAGGTTTCGCCGCAGGCGAGTAGATTGAGCAAGCGCAATCGGGTTGGGTCGGCCAGTGTCTTAAAAAGCAAGCTGGCCTCGTTTCTGTGGGATCGGTTCACAGGAGTTTACATATACGTTTATCCGTATATATCAAGGATTTCAAGACGAATAACGGTTTCAGGACGGTTCCTGTAGGGGAAGCGGTTCGCTTCCCAAATTATAGCGGGACGCTAACAGCGTCCCCTACAGATTTTGTCCTTATCCGCGTTTGATTATCTCTCTGATTCCTTCAGAAACTTCGCCAGCTCGTCTTTCCACAACGCCGCAACCGTGTGACTACCGTGACCCCGAGTTTTATCGCTGAGCGGAATGACAATGGCGCGAGCGTGCGGGACGCGCTTGATTTCGCGTTCGAGAATACCGAGCTCGGGCGGATTGATCAGATCGTCCGCGGAATTGATCGCAAGCAGCGGGGCGCGGATTTTTTCCAGGTTTGGTCCGGGATCATAATCGCGCGACGCTTCCAGCGCGTAGAGAACATCGTTCGCGTCATCTGTTTTCACAATTTGCTCAACGAATTTATCGAGCGCTTCATCTGTCTTTGCGAGCGTGGCCGCCTCCTTTTGGCGCACGACCGGATTGCTGCTCATGAACCAGAGCATTTCCGCGGCGGTGCGCAAACTCGGCGGCTGCGTTTTGTAATCGCCGCCGTTCCACGCTGGATCGTTGCGGATCGCGTCGATGATAATGCGTCGCCAGGCGCGGTTGCGCCCGGAAATTTGCGTCGGCGAACTGGCCAGCGGCATGAGCGCGTCCATGAATTCGGGATGCGTTTCGCCCCATAGCCATGTGTGCATGCCGCCCATCGATGTGCCCAAGACGAGGCGCGTGTGATTTACTCCGAGTCCGTCGTTGAGTAAGCGATACTGCGCTTCCACCATGTCGATGTAACCGTAGCGCGGAAACTTCGCGTGCATCCCGTCGCTCGGCTTGCTCGATTTGCCGTGGCCGATCGCGTCCGGAAGCACGATGAAAAATTTGGTCGCATCGAGCGGCTGATCTTTTCCGAAAAGTTCGCCGGCAAACTCGGGCCGGATAAACTGCGCGCCGCTGCCGGTCGTTCCGTGCATGATGAGCACGGCGTTGCGCGTTTTGCCCTGGGCATCTTTTTGCGGCTGGCCAAGCGTTCGATAATGAATGCGCAGCTCTGGCAACGTTTCGCCCGAAGCGAATTTGAAATCGCGGATGGTGTAATCGCCTTCTGCCGGTGCGGGATAATCTGCCGCGAACGATGCGGTCGTCGCAGCAAGAAGCGCCGCAAATAAATATCCGCAAAACGAATCAGTTCTCGCCATCGTGATCGTTCCTTAATTCTGCCGAATCGCGCCGCAAAACGCTGCGAGTCGGGGCGTTCATGACCGCTTATAACAAATGCCGGTCACGGAGTTGAGAGAAAAATCAGCGGCGAAGGCGGGGGTGCCGCTAACGAGAAAACAAAAATCTGTTCCCGAGCCGGCGAGGATTTGTAGATTACGAGCCGGAGCAATCGATGGAGCAATCCCGGTCGGTTAAGAACTTGATCGATTTCGTAGTGGAATCGGCCCAGGCGGCGCGTGCCGACGACATTCCGTTCCACCACTTGGAGTTCGATCGCGTCTTCCCCGATGATTTTTACAGGTCAATGCTTGAAGCAATGCCGGACGAGAGCGACTACCGCGCGATGTCGGGCAAGAGTAAGATCGGAAGCAGCAGGCCCGACGGAAAACCGACCCGCGCGAAAATCGATCTCTTTCCCGAGTACATCCGCCATTTGCCGCCGGAAAAACGCGCGGTCTGGGACGCAGTCGGCTGCGTCCTCCGTTCCAAAGAATTGGAGACGATGTTCATGCAGCGACTTGCGCCGGGCTTGAAACGACGATTCGGCGCAAACTTTGCGAAGATCAGGATGTACCCAGTCCCGATCTTGACCCGCGACATTCCCGGATACCGCGTCTTCAAACACACCGACAGCCTTTGGAAAGGCATAACCGTTCAACTCTACCTTCCGCCGGACAATTCGGCGACGCACATCGGCACGATCTTTCACGAGCTGCTCCCGGATGGGAGAAAACCGAAGAAGACACAAATGCCATTCGCGCCCAACACGGGCTACGCGTTCGCCGTTGCCGATAACACCTGGCATTCGGCCGACCCGGTTGGACCGGAAGTAAGGACGCGAGACAGCATCCTTCTCACTTATTTCGTCGACGCCGGAGTCTGGAGATTTCTGCGCAATCGCGGTCGGCGATCAGGAAATTTGGTGCTCAACGAACTGCGCAATTTAAGGCGCGGTTGAGGCGCGGGGACAACTCCGCGCGAAGTGTCCTATTTACTAATTGAGGTCGCTTCCGCACTGGATGTCGATCTTAGCGCGCGAGAACGACGTCTTTTTTTGTCCAGCTGTGGACTTGGCGGCAATGCGGGCAGGTGAATTTCGGCGTCTTAACTTTGGCCGCCGCCCACAGGTTTTCTTCAATGGTCTGGCCGGTCGGCGTCAATTTCGCCGTGGAAGGACAGCGGACGAGAAGACGTTTGATAATGGGGCCGGTTTTTATTTTCCGCGGGGATGCTGTTTCAAAGAATTTCATTTGATTTGATTAGAGCCGGTAAACGATGCGCGCTTTGTCGATGTCGTAAGGCGACATCTGGAGTTTGACGCGGTCCCCAATAGTAAGCCGAATAAAGCGTTTGCGCATCTTTCCCGAAATATGAGCGAGGACAAGGTGTTCGTTGGCCAGCGCGACGCGGAACATGGTGCCGGGAAGAACCGACCTGATCGTTCCCTCGATCTCGATTGCTTTTTCTGAATTCATTTCGTGTGAACCGGATGCAGACCGGCCCCGAAAACTTCGGGGACCGGCTGCGCAATCAATTCCGGATCTACCGGCGATTGCCCGCGAACGGACGGTTTGCGCCCTGTGGGCGCGGCCGCTCTTCGCGAGGGCGCGCTTCATTGACGTTGAGTGTTCGGCCGTTGAGTTCCTTGCCGTTGAGGGCGGTCATGGCGGCGCTTGCTTCGGCGCCATCATTCATGGTGACGAACGCAAAACCGCGCGATTTGCCGGTCATGCGGTCCATCATCAGCGTAACTTCGCCGACTTTGCCATGTTGTTCGAAAAGATCCTGAAGATCGTTTTCAGTAGTCTCAAAAGAGAGATTTCCTACGTACAGTTTCATTATGATTTGATGTTGGAAAAACTGCCAGCTTCAGAGCCGTTCCCGGGAATCGGGTTTCAAATCACCACTGAGGAATTCTCAGCTGACGATCTACCATGCAACGAATAGAACAGAACTAATCCAATAAGGCGCTTAGTATCGTCTGTTTTTGACGAAACACAAACGATTATTTCGGAAAGAACCAGAATTTCAGAACTCAGATTTACCAACTGACGGTGGCGTTACCGCTGGCGTCGACTGTCGCGTTGCGGCCGACCAGGCGAATAAACAAGAAGTTGGCCTCGGCGTCGCGCTCGACCCGGCCGTAAAGCACGAGTTCCGGGGCGGACGGCGCAGCTTGGGCCGGAAGCGATTTGAATGCGGCCAAATCGTTCTTCGCGACCATGACCCGAACATCTGCGAACTTGCCTTTTTTGTCCGGATCAATCTGCCAGATGGAACCTTGATACCAGTTCGGTTTGAGGTGGCGAATATCTTTGCCGCGGAAATTGAATTTCACGGCAACAAGTTGCCGGGTATGCAAAGCCAAATCCTTGCTCAAAGTTCGGACATCATATGTCTGCACTCCGCGCCAGGTATTGGCATCGTAACGGACGCCGGCGCAGAACGCGTTGATCGCGCCGACCACAGTGAGAACCACCACAAGAGAGAAAGTTCTTTTCATATCGACCAACAGGATTAACGGAATTCCGAGCGCTTGAAAAGCCGGGAGATCAGACGTCAGCGAGGTGTCGCTTGAGTCGGCGGAGCCAAGGTAAGTTGCGCAGTGAAGACTTGCGTTCCATCGGAAAAATCGATCCGGCCATCAGAAATTTTAACCACGCGGAGCGTGAGAGCGACGGAACGAGTCGGTGCATGCACGACGATCGTGTAGCCTTCAGCTACTGGTTTGTTGTTGATCACAGCTAGGCGTGGGTGGCCCAACGCAATTGCGGTTACGCGGACCATATCGGCGTTCAGTTGCACGATCACTGGCGCCGGCGTTGCGACGGAATCTGGCGACGCGGCGAGACTGCGGGTGCCGGCTTTAACAAACATCGGAAAATGAGATCGTTCATCGTTTTTGGCGCCGTGCCGGACGAAGATGAATCCGATAACCGAGAAGAGGAACGCACCTGCGAACAGCCCGATATAAATCCAGCGGCCGTTGCCGGAGAAAACACCAGCGCCTTTCAAAACGAACGGCGACTCAGAGCCCTCCTCAGTTTGTTCGCTCTCTTCCGCGTCCATGGAGCTGAGCAACCGCTCCGCGGGCATATCGTTCGGCACCAAGTGCATACAGTCATATCAAGCATGGCCCATTCCAACCGTGCTCGCGCGAGAGCGGCGGTCGGCGGGTGTGCGTTGACTATTTCCGCGGCAAGCACGCTTCGCAGATCTCGCAGAGAACGTGCAAGAGAAACTTGTGCGCTTCCTGAATGCGCGCGGTCGAATCGCCTTTCACGACAAGATCGACATCGGCGATGCCGATGGTCAATCCGCCGTCGCGTCCAAGCAGGGCGATTGTTTTTAGCTTGCGATCGCGCGCTTCCTCCAGCGCGCGCCGGATGTTCGTCGATTTTCCGCTCGTAGTGATCGCGATGAGCACATCGCCAGATTTTCCGAACGCGCGCACCTGTCTCGCGAAAATTTCTTCGAACCCGTAATCGTTTCCGGTCGCGGTAAGCAAACTGCCGCCCTGCGCGAGATTGAGCGCCGGGTAAGGCCGCCGATCCTCGATGAAGCGGCACGCCAGCTCGGTGCAAAAATCCGCCGCATCGGCCGCGCTCCCGCCGTTGCCACAGACGAGGAGTTTATTTTCACTCGTTAGGCAGTTTGTAATTAAATCCGCGGCCGCTGCGATTTGTGCGTCAAGATCGACAAGTGATTGGAGCGTTTTTGTGGCCGCAGTGATCGCGGCCGACAAAATTTTCGAGTTATCGGGGCAAGACGGCATTGGTGTCTAGAATCGTCGCGAGAAAGTGGTGCGCGGTAGAGGTTTCGAACCTCTGACCCCTACCGTGTCAAGGTAGTGCTCTACCACTGAGCTAACCGCGCATAAATTGGGAGGCAATTATGTGGCGCGGCGAATGTCTTGGCAAGCGACGGCCGCGAGCAAGGTGTCGATCTTGCGATTGTCGCTACGCGGCCAGTTTGACAGCGTCTCTGTGGCCAAGAATGCGGACGGTTTCTTTGAGTTGCTCGATCTTGAGCGGCTTTTTCAAAACGGTGATGGGGCCTTTGGCCAAAATGCGGTCGAGCATCGCACTGTCAGGATAGCCAGTGATGACAACGATGGGGCAATCCGGTTGCTCTTCTTTAAGGGTGTCATAAACATCATCGGCCGGCCCGTCCGGCAATTTTAAATCGAGAAAGACCAAATCGAACTTTTGTTTCTCAATCGCGGCGAGCGCTTCCTTGACTGTGCCGACCACGACGCGGCTGAAGCCGATTTTGCGCAGGAAGACTTTGAAAAGGTTTTGCAAACTCTCATCGTCGTCGACCACGAGGACGGTGGGTTGACCGGCCTTATCTTCTTTCAAGATGTCCTTGTCGAGGGAGGACTTCTTGATTCGCCAGCGGCCGCCGATCTGAATGGCAGGGAGCTGGCCGCGCTGGACGAGATAATAGACGGTAGGTAACGGTATCCGGAGGTATTTGGCCGTTTCCTTGACCGTGAGGAGATTATGCATGGGAGGAAATCACCAATTGGCGGGAAAATGGGCAAGACATTTCGCTTGGGCTAAGCATTATAAATTCTAGAATCAATGTCAATATCTCTTTGGCCGAACTGGACAAAAGAATATTTTAGCGGCTCGCCCGAAGGGAATTGTCGATCTTTGCCCTGAGGGTCGATGACTCGTGCCTGACACTAGCGACTGGACAACATAGGGCGTGAGGGTGACTATTCGAACTCCGATGAGCGCTTTGTTCTTCAAGCGGTTTTTGCAGCGGCCATTTCAAATCGCGTCCATCATGCCCAGTTCCAAGGCGATGGTGGAGCGGGTGGCGGACAAAATCGATTTCGATCGCGCCCAGGTCATTGCCGAATACGGGCCGGGCGAAGGGGTGCACTCGCGCGAAATCGCACGCCGGATGCGGCCGGATGCGCTGTTACTCCTGTTCGAACTGGATCCGGCTTTCTCCCGCGATTTGGAACGACAATTCGCCCAGGATCCGCGCGTGCACGTAATCAACCAGAACGCTGCGCGATTACCGTCGGAGCTACGCCGGCGCGGAATCAAGAACTGCGATTACATTCTTTCCGGTATTCCGTTCAGCATTCTCAAGCTGGACAAGAAACGCGCCTTGCTGCAAAAAACCCACGACGCGCTCGCGCCTGGCGGCAGGTTCATTATTTATCAGGTTACGAATGAACTGAAGCAGCACGCCAAACTTTTCGACCGCGCTTCATCGGAATATTTCCTGCAAAATATCCCGCCGATGTTTATCACGGTTTTTGAAAAGGCCGACCAGCTGAATGGCCAGGCCCGTCCGACATTCCAGCAGCGACCAGTTTCCGCGAACTATCGGGCATGACCGGCGGCCGGACGCGGATGGAAAAGGACTCTATGGGCGAAGTGTCCATTCCCGAATCCGCTCTCTACGGCGCTTCGACTCAGCGTGCCGTGCTCAACTTTCCGGTGAGCGGCTATCGATTTTCGAGAGAATTCATTCGGGCGCTCGGTTTGATTAAATGGGCGGCCGCGCAAGCCAATCACGATCTTGGATTGCTCGACGCCGAGCGAAGCGCGCTGATCGTGCAAGCAGCCGAGGAAGTCGTCGACGGAAAACTGGACAACCATTTTCCGCTCGACATTTTTCAGACCGGTTCCGGCACGAGCACGAACACGAACGCGAACGAAGTAATCGCGAATCGTTGTGCGCAGCTGGCCGGCAAACCGATCGGCGCGCGCGAACTGGTGCACCCGAACGATCACGTCAACATGGGCCAATCGAGCAACGACGTGATCCCATCGGCCATTCACATCAGCGGCGCGGAACAATTGAAGAACTGTCTGCTGCCCGCGCTGGAAAAATTGCACAACGCTTTGGAAGCGAAGGCGAAGGAATTTTGGGAGATTATCAAGATCGGCCGCACCCATTTAATGGACGCGACGCCGGTGCGACTCGGCCAGGAATTTTCTGGGTATGCGCAACAAATCGTTTACGGAAAAGAACGCGCGCAGAAAGCCATCGAAGTTTTGCGTGAGCTTGCGCTTGGGGGCACTGCTGTCGGCACCGGCCTGAATCGACATGTCGATCTTCCGAGCAAAATGATGCGTCACCTGGAACAGCGGACCGGCATCAAATTCTACGAAGCGAAAAATCATTTCGAAGCGCAAGGCAGCAAAGACGCCGTCGTCGAGGCCAGCGGCCAACTCAAAACCATCGCGGTGAGCTTGTTCAAAATCGCCAACGACTTGCGCCTGCTCGGGAGCGGACCGCGTTGCGGCATCGGCGAGATTCAATTGCCGGCCACACAGCCGGGCAGCTCGATCATGCCCGGGAAAGTGAACCCGGTGATGTGCGAATCGATGATGATGGTGTGCACGCAAGTGATTGGCAACGATGCCGCTATCACGTGGTCGGGTGCCAGCGGAAACTTCGAGCTCAACGTCATGATGCCGGTCATGGCGCACGATCTCCTCGAATCGATCCGGCTGCTGGCGAATGTGACCGATGTTTTCTGCGAGAAATGCGTGACTGGAATCAAGGCAAACAAGGCGCGTTGTGAAGAGTTGGTGGAATTGTCGATGGCGATGGTGACAAGTCTCGCGCCCAGGATCGGCTACGATCGCGCCGCGGAAATCGCAAAGGAGAGCGCGAGAACTGGTAAAACCGTGCGCGAAATCTGCCGTGAAAAAAAAGTATTGCCGGAAAAAGAGCTCAATCGCGTGCTCGATCCTGTATCGATGACCGAACCGGGCGGCACCGGCTCGGTTGGGGGTTAAACTTGGCGATGAAGAAAATTTTTGTCGGCGCGGCGCTGGCGCTGATTAGCATGCGTTTTGTTGTTGCGGCCGATACCCGTATCGATGTGTCACGTGTCATCGATAAAGCCGAAGCGGAATCGATCTTAGGCGTGCGGGTCAAGAATTCTACACCACGCAATGGCGATGGAAAGGACGGCTACTATTCGAAGTGCAACTATTACAGCGCGATTCCGGGCAAATCTGTCGTCCTCCGCCTGCACCAGGCCGCTGCCGGTGGCGCGATTGATCCGCAAAAGGAATTGGAACTAGTGGCCGCGAGCAGTGGCTCGATGAAACCGGTCGAAGGTCTGGGCGACAAGGCGCAAATGTTCAGCGGCGGCGGGGACAATGGCGTTGTCTCGCGCGTCTTTATGCTTTACGTCGTGAAAGGGAACGCTTTCATCATGATCGGGCTCCGTGGAATCGCTGATGAATCGGTGGCGCTGGAAAAAGCCAAGGACATTGCACAAAAACTTCTCCAGCATCTTTGAGAGCTGCGAAGCGCAAGCTTCAACGGCGCTGTGCGATGAATTCGGGGAAAGTTGTGTGAGCGCCGGAATGGAGGAAAGATAGTTTCATGAGACGAGCACTGGTTTGGATAATTTCTGTGGGCATCTATTCCGTCGCAGCTGCCGCGGATAAGATTGACGTGTCGACGATCATCACCAAATCGGAGGCGGAGGCCATCTTGGGTGAGCCGGTCACAGATCCGCAGCACACCAACAAGGAAGGCAACGACGGCCTGTACGATTCGGAGTGCAGCTATTATGCGCTGAAGGGGGATAAAGCGCTTGTGGTCGATGTGGTCTTCGCCGCGCCCGGGATCGCCGAGAAGCTATTTTCCGCGGCCACCTCGGGAGAGACCAATCCGACAAAGGTGGATGGCCTCGGAGACAAGGCCGTTTTTTATGAGCACGCAGCGACGCTTTACATCCTGAACATCGTGAAAGGAAACACCATGGTTACGGTCGGCATGCATGGCGTATCGGCAACGGCCGCGCTTGAACAGGAAACGTCAGCCGCGAAAAAGATTTTGGCGCATCTTTAGCAGGCGCTTTCTTTCTATCGTAACGCGCCATGGTAGCCAAACTTGACGGACCGCAATTTTCCGGCGGCGCGAACATCGCGATCAAATGTCCGACCAATACTTACGAGCAAACCGTCGCCTTTTATCGCGACACCCTCGCCTTGCCATTGATCGAAGAAGAACCGGACGGCTGCATTTTCCAATTCGGTCCGAACCGGCTCTGGATCGACAAGGTTGCGAACTTGAGTCAGCCGGACATTTGGCTTGAGCTGGAAACGAACGATACCGAAGCAGCCGCGGCGTTTCTAAAAGTGCACGGCGTCGATCGCCGCGATGAAGTGGAACAATTGCGCGAAGATTTCAACGGCTTCTTTGTGTCCGCGCCCAACGGCGTAATCCACCTCGTCATCGGCCACGAGGAAGCGTGATTGTAAATGTGGGAAGGGCCTCTTTGTGCCCCGGCTTTCGCGGCGCTAAGGCCGCTCCCACATTAGGCGTGGCGGCCCATGATCGCGAGATCGCGCTCGACGCCGTCGAGTAAAGCCACGCGCGGAAGCAAACCCCAGCGATCAAACCCAAGCTGCTCAAACAAGCGCAAGCTCGCTTCGTTGTGCGCGAAGATCAGGCCGACCATTGCCGTGATTTCGAGCTGCGGAGCGCGCGCAATCGCTTCTGTTAATAATGTACGGGCCACGCCGCGGCGGCGGAACTTTTGATCGACATACACGCTCAACTCGGCCGTGCCGCTATAAGCACAACGCGGTAGAAAACTCTTCAGCGTGAGCCATCCGGCGATTTGTCCGTCTATCTCCATTACCCAAAACGGATGTCGGTCCGGTGAATGTTCCGTCAACCAACGACGTCGACTTTCGACCGTGACTGGATCGAGCTGCGCCGTAGACATGCGCGTGGCGATGGCCGCGTTGTAAATGTCGATAATAGCGGGCAAATCGGCTTCGACCGCATCACGGATTTTCATTTCTTCTGCGACAAGAGCACTCATGCAGTTCGAAGGAACGCGGCCTCGAAGGTCGGCTGAAATGCGCCGGGCTCGGTCTCGCCGATGCGAAAGCGCGGACTGATTTCTGATTGGCTGGCACAATGGACTTCCATGTCGATCTTGCCGCATTTCTTCAGCGCTGCGCGGACGGTCCCCAGCGCGAGGTCGGGTGTGTTGCAGTCGCGGCTGAGATGGCCGAGCACCACGCGTTCGATTTTTCCGGGAAGTAGCTCCTCGATCACGGTGGCGGCGGCGTTGTTGGAAAGATGACCGTGCCGCGATTGGATCCGCTGTTTCACCGGCCAGGGACGGTGCTTATCGTTCTGCAAAAGTTTTTCGTCGTGGTTGGTCTCGATCACGAGCGTGTGAACCTTGCGTAAACGCTCGACGATCATTTTCGTCGCGTAACCGAGGTCCGTAATAAATCCCAAGCTGCTGGAGCCAGCGTAAAACGCGAACCCGATTGGATCCACCGCGTCATGCGGCACCGGGAAAGTTTGCACAAGAATGTCGCAGATCGCGAATTCGGCGCCGGTGCGAAAAATTCGCCAGTTCCGATATCGATCGAGCGCGCCGTCGCACCGGATCGCTTCAGCAGTGAGAGCGTTGCAATAAATGGGCACGTCCAATTTGCGGCAGAGAACTTCCAATCCGCAGACGTGATCGCCGTGCTCGTGCGTGAGCAAGACGCCATCGAGCTGTTCCAGGGTCACGCCGCATTGCTCGAGGCGGAGCGCAATCTGACGCGCGCTCAGTCCGCCATCGATCAGAATCTTGCAATGATCCGTGGCAACGAGCGCGCTGTTTCCGGCACTACCGCTCCCGAGCATGGTCAAACTGAACACGCCGGTATTTAGTGACCGCGTTGCCCTTTTCGCAAATAGAATTCGCGAACCGGGGCGATTAAATTTCGCGGTCAGCGAGTGCGAGGATGCGCTGCTTTTTGGCGCCGTAATCGAGCGAGCGGAAGGCGCGAATTTCTTCCAGCCGGCGCATTCCGTTTAGAGTGTCGAGGTACTGCGTGTAGCTGGAGGCGAGCTCGGTTGTTTCGAGATAGCGGCCGCGCAGATTGTCGTTGTCGAAAGCGTGTGGACAATTTCTGGCGAACAAATGAAAGCGCAACCAGCGGCGATCGGTGCGCGAGACGCGTTGTGTTTTTCGGAAAAACGCGACGAACAAAAGGAGCACAAGATAAGCGTCCACTTGAGCTTGCAGTTCCAGATTGCGCGCAAAATCTTCGGAACCAATCTCGCGCGCACCGCTTTTAAATTGGAGCGCAGCATGGAGCGCGTGATTGATTTCTTCCACGAACATGATGAGCGACCGGATGTTGCGATCGCTTAGACCGGCGCGGGGATCGTGGCGCTCGAGTTGTTCGATGAGCCAGCGCGAGTAATAAATGCCGACGTAAAGGCGATCATCGGCCCGGCGGAGAAAGGTGCGCGCAAGCTCGCTCAGTTCGCGCGCTGACTTCCCGGCCAGGATCGACAATTGTGCGCAGCGCTGCCGATCGATCAGGCAATCTTCCAGATTGATCCCGACTTGCGCGTAAGTCCGCTCGAACAAACGCTGAATTTGACTGAAGAGCGTCTCGTTCACAAAAGGAGCGGCGCGGTCATGTCCTCATCGAGATTAAGCAACCGGTCGGAGAGCTGGTTGAGCGCGAGGCGGACATCGCGAAAACGGTCGGCCAGTTCTTCGAATACGTCGTTGAGTTCGCAGCGGCGCGCAGTGGCATGGGACGCGACGAGTTGATAATTAGTGCGCCCAACCTCTTCGTAAAATTTCAGATCGGGGCCGCCGCGCAGACTGCGGCGTTGGGTGTTCTCGTGGAAAATGCCGCTGATGAAGAGCGAATAATTGCCGACATGCGCGCGAAGCAGGAAGGCCTGCTCAGGGGTGGCGCGGGTGAGCGCGATGAGCATGTCGGAGATGTATTCGTGGCCGCGATTGTCGATCTTGTCCGGGGCCTGTAACCGATTGGCCCGCGAAAAAGTTTCCAAAAGCGACCCGACGTAATCGCAAAGTTTCCGATCAGCAACACCAGCCTGCTGCAAGACATGCCGGGCGAGCACGTAAAAATAAAACTGCGACGAAATGCGAAGCTGGCCGGCGTTGGACAAAATTGCATCGACTAACCGGGGATGATCTAGAATCGAATCGCGCGTTTCGGTATCGCTAAGAAGATCGACCAGAGAAACGTGATCGCTTGCCGATCTGGCCAGCGTGCGCACGACAAAATCGAAATCCGCGGCGGTAAAACGCGCCCGACAATTCGCTCTGATCATCGGGAACTCAGTATGAGCAACGGATATGCCAGTGGCAAGCCGGTTTCGTTTTTGCCGCAAATCATGATGGCGATCTTGGCGACGAAACAATGGAGCGGCGGAAGGGGTGGGATTCGAACCCACGGTGGGTTGCCCCACGCTCGATTTCGAGTCGAGTGCCTTAAACCGGACTCAGCCACCCTTCCTTCTCGTAAGATCGACCATCACTTCCGGGGCGATGCGGGTCAATTATGAGATGCGTCGGGGCGTTTGCAAATGGGCGAATCAATCCGGTCTCAACACCTCGTTGCAAGCCTGCTTGAAAGGGAGAATTTCGTGATGTTTTGCGAGGTCCTTCGGTCGTCGGCGCGATCTCGGGATGAGCACAAAAATGTTACAATTTTCAGCTTGATTTAGATCCGATTTGCCCCGCATATTGTGTGTCCGCGGAGCGGCCTGCGCTATTACTTGTTGTCGACCAGAATTCACAGGTAATTGGCCTTGGCTGTTCACGCCTATTTACAAAGTTATCCACAACCGCAGCCGCCCACCAGCCCGCCATGATTCAACTCAAACCTGGAATTCCGCCTTCCGCACTGAACAAACCGCACAAGTCGTCCGATCATCGACATGATCGGAAGCAGAAAAAAAAGAGCGGCGGTTTGCATTTTCAGCGCGTGTTCAGTGACACAGCGGTGGCGCCGTTCGATCAAGCGGAGTGGGAACGCCGCACCGCAGAAATCACGGACGACAGCGGCCAGGTGATTTTCAAACAGGAAAATGTGGAGGTGCCGAAAAGCTGGAGCGCGCTGGCGACAAAGATCGCGGTGTCGAAATACTTTTATGGCGACATCGCGCACGGTCTTGATCCGAGCAGAGGCGGCCGGGAAAGTTCCGTGCGCCAATTGATTCATCGCGTCACGCGTACCATCACTGACTGGGGTATCGCGGACGGCTATTTCGCCGACGCGGCGACCGCGGAAATCTTTTACGACGAGTTGACCTGGCTTTGTTTGAATCAGCACGGCGCGTTCAATTCACCGGTGTGGTTCAATGTCGGTTTGTATCATCAGTACGGGATCGGGAAGAACGCCGGCGCGGGCAATTATTTTTACGATCGCGAAACCGGGAAAGCCGAGCGCGCCGTAACCCAATACGAATATCCGCAAGGCAGCGCCTGTTTCATTCAGAGCGTGGGCGACACGATGGAAGACATCATGCAGCTGGCCACGAGCGAGGCGATGCTTTTCAAATACGGCAGCGGCACCGGGACCGATCTGACTACCCTAAGATCGACAAGGGAAAAATTGAGTGGTGGCGGTAAGCCGAGCGGGCCGCTCTCGTTCCTGAAAGTGTACGATCAGGTGGCGAACGTGGTGAAAAGTGGCGGCAAAACACGGCGCGCGGCGAAGATGAACACGTTGAAGGACTGGCATCCGGACATCGAAGAATTCATCGATGCGAAGCAGAAAGAAGAGAAAAAGGCGTGGGCGCTGATCGAGCGAGGTTATGACGGCAGCTACAACGGCGACGCCTACGGCTCGGTCATGTATCAGAATGAAAACTTGAGCGTCCGGGTGAGCGACGAATTCATGGAAACGGCGCTGGAAAGCCGTGAATGGTGGACGCGCCGTGTAACCGATGGTCAGCCGTGCGAGCGCAAGGACGCGCGCGCGCTTTTGCGAAAAATTGCCGAGGGCACGCACGTTTGCGGCGATCCCGGGATGCAGTTCGATACCACGATCCACAAGTGGCACACGTGCAAAGGCACCGACCGGCAAAACTCCACCAAC
>DASYVQ010000143.1:0-26067 GCA_035936875.1 Chthoniobacterales bacterium | reverse complement strand
AAAAACGCGGTCGCTTTGTTGAACGAAGACGTGCAGGACCGCGTCGTCGAAGGCCGGGTTCGTGGCGTGGCCGTGCGTTTCCCAACTGCGATCGGCCAGGTCGAATTCGATTGTCCCGCGCACGGCGTCGCCCGCGTTGAGCCGGACGACGGCATCGGAAAAATCGGGGCCGGCCTCGCGGTTCCAGGTGCCGAATTGGACGATGTCGATCTTATCCCCGGAAGTAGACACAAAATTTTGTCCGAAATCTCCTGCAAACCAGCGCGCTTGCAGTTCCAGTTCATTTGGAGTGCGCAGCGGAAGAAAGAGTGCGCGTTCGCGCACGCGCTCTGCTTTTTCCAGCATTTCCGCATAACGATTGCCGATCTGGGGAGAAATCGTCACGGCGCATTGTAGCCGCTTCGCGCTGCGAAACGCGACGCAAAACGTTTCAGCGTATGTGCAGTTGTAGGGCGTTTCTGCGAAACGCCTAATTTTTAGCTCGGTCGTCTGGCACAGACGCCCTACAATTCTGAATCCTGGGCGGATGCTATAGCATTAATCGGCGCTCGCTGGCTCGAGGCGCGGTTCAACCCCGCTCGGACCGCGCTGCCCCAAACGCTCGCGCAAGTTTCGCACAATCTCTTCGACCGTGGCCGCGTGCGGGCGCGGAAAAATAAAAAGATATTTCGGACCCTTTCCGACTTGCGGGAAAATGATCAGGTTTTCCGAAAGGAATTTCGGCTCGTGCGCGACCATTGAGCCGCCGAGCTCGATCGTTTGGGCAAATGGCCGCCCGGTCTTGCGTGCGACAAAGAAAAGCTTGTGCGGCGCTTCATTGGTTGCGACGAGGGCGCCGAAAAGATTTGCAGGAATCCGGCGTCCGCGGCCGCTAATGCATGGCGCGGCCCAGGCGATTGTTTCTCGGAGAACATTTTGTCGTTCGAAAACGTGTTCCAATCGCGCCGGCAACGTAAGCGGCAAATTTACCGGCATGTCGAGATCGGCCGGGCCATTCAATTTCTTAAAGGCGAGCCAGGTTTTCGCTTTCATGGCGCGCAAAATCTTCGGCGCAAAGTAAAAGAACGCTCCGGTCGCAACGGCGAAGATCGACAATGCGAGGATGGGATTGTAATGAATGAGCGCGAGTCCGCCCAGGACGGCGATATCTTCGCCGACACTGAGAGCGATGTTCGAAAACGGCTCGGGCGATGTATTGCTGGCGAGTCGCGTCGCCGATTTCGCCGTGTGTGCGATCAAACTCGTTCCGCCCGCGAGTAAGGCCACGATAACGGTGAATGCCGGGCTGGGATGTCCGAGCACTTGGATCGCGAGCAATGCGCCGCCAATCGGTCGAATTACAGTGTGGACAATGTCCCATGCGGAATCGATCCACGGAATTTTGTCCGCGAAAAATTCGAGGAAATAAAGGATGCCGGCAATGATAATCACGGCCGGATGGCCAAGCACTTCGAGCGATTGATAGGCGGGCCCGAGCGTGATCCAGTGAAAATGAATTGCCAGACCGGTGGCGAAAACGGTGAGATAAAGATCAATTCCCGCTAGACAAGCAAGCCCGAGCGCGACGCCGAGGAGATTCAGCCGATCCACATGAAAATTATGGGCGCAGCAGAATGATTGTCACGGAGTTTTGCTGTAGCCGCTTCGCTGTGCGAAGCGCCGTTGATTCGTGTAGTTTTCAAATTGGTTTGCGTTGCGCCGCCCACAGGGCGGCGGCTACAGTGCCGCATGCTTGATATTCGCCTGATTCGCGAAAAACCGGATTTCGTCCGCGAGCGACTTGCTACGCGCGGCGGCGGCGATGAGGCGAAGATCGACGAAGTGTTGCGCGTTGACGCGGATCGACGCAAAGCGGAGACAGCGCTTCAGCAATTACAAGCCGACCGCAAACGATTGAGCAAAGAGATCGGCGGCAAAAAATCGCAAGGTGATGCAACAGACGAACTCGAAGCTCAAGTCCGAAAAATCGGCGATGAGATTGTCGATCTTAATAAGAAGACGACTGCGTTCGATGAGGAGCAAAGGGCTTTTCTGCTGCAAATTCCAAACTTGCCGCATGAGAGCGTGCCGGTCGGAAAAGACCCGAGCGCCAACAAGATTGTGCGCAGTTGGGGCGAAAAGCCAAAGTTAAAGGAAACTCTCGATCACGTCGCGCTCGGGGAAAAGTGGAGACTTCTCGATCTGGAACGCGCGGCGAAAATTAGCGGCAGCGGTTTCATCTGCTTCACCGGTGCGGGCGCAAAGCTGGAACGCACGCTCATCAATTTCATGCTCGATCTGCATACACGCGAACACGGCTACCTTGAAGTCAGTCCGCCGTTTCTGGTCCGCCGCGATTGCATGATCGGCACGACGCAACTGCCGAAATTCGAAGCCGACATGTACGGACTGGAGAATGGGGAATTGTTTCTCGTGCCGACGGCGGAGGTGCCGATGACGAATTTTCATCGCGAAGAAATTTTGCCGATTGTCGATCTTCCAAAAAAGTTTGTCGCTTATACGCCGTGTTTTCGACGCGAAGCGGGATCAGCCGGTCGAGAGACGCGTGGGATCATTCGCGTGCATCAATTCGACAAAGTCGAGTTGGTGAAAATCACGACCGCAGAAAAATCTTACGACGAGCATGAATCGCTGTTAGCGGACGCGGAGAAGGTTTTGCAGCTACTCTGCTTGCATTATCGAGTGATTGAACTTTGCACTGGCGACCTCGGGTTCGGTTCGGCGAAAATGTGCGACTTGGAGGTCTGGTCGCCGGGTCACAACGGTTATCTCGAAGTCTCGAGCTGTTCGAACTTCGAGGATTTCCAGGCCCGCCGGATGAATCTCCGTTACAAAGGCGCTGATGGAAAAAATCATTTCTGCCATACGCTGAACGGCTCTGGTCTGGCGCTGCCCAGATTGTTCGCTGCACTGATCGAGAGTTATCAGCAAGCGGACGGATCGATCCGCATTCCGGAAAAATTGCAGCCGTATTTTGGCGCCGCCGAGATCCGTTAGGCAATCTGCTCTCCGTCTTTTTCAGCGAAGAGATTGAGCTGCGACCGATTTTTTTCCGCCAGCGTCTTTTCCTCCTCTGACAGCAGGGGCAACTCAAAGCCAAGACGCTGGGCCAGGCGTTGCGCGGTCTCTGGAGCGAACCCTTCGAAGTGATTGCTGACGAATGCCCAAACGTTACGCACCTCGGCGAGGTGCCGTTCGATTTTGAGCGACCAACTTTCGAGCGCGGCCTCGCGTTTCCAGAGAAGTTTGTCGTAGCGATGTAAATGTTTGCCGTCGTCATCGTATTTGGTCGAATAATCGCCGAGCAGCCGCAGGTAAAGAAAATCGGCGGTGCGGGGAAGAAACTCGAAAGGCGCAAGATTGCGTTCGTTGAGCGGGCTGGTGTCGGCCCAAACCCAGCAGACGCGGCACTTTTCCAGAAGTCCGATGATTTGCGGGCGGTGCCAACCAGCGTGACGAAACTCAACGGCGAATCGAAAATCGCGCGGCAATTGGGTGAGAAATTTGCGAAGCGGTTGCCGGCCGTCTTTCGGCGTGAATGATTGCGGCAGCTGAACAAGAATGACCTGCAGCTTCGGCGCGAGCGGTTCGATGGCGCGCAAAAACGAATTGAGCTCCGCGCTGCAATCGCGGAGCCGGCAAACGTGAGTGATTTCGCGGGGAAGTTTGCAGCTGAACCGAAACGAGGCCGGGGTCATCTCCACCCAGCGCTGCACAGTATTTTCCGCCGGTGCGCTGTAAAAAGTCGAGTCGACTTCAACAGCCGGGAAATAGCGCGCGTAAAATTCCAGCCACTCGGACTGCGGCAAATCGGGCGGATAAAAAGTTCCTCGCCAGTCGTCGAAACTCCAGGCGCAGGCGCCGATGCGAATCTTCTGCTGGTCGGTCAGATTCAAGCAGAAGTGAAGCTAATCCAGACAGAGCGAAGATGTCGATGTTAGGGATGTCGATTTAGCGATTACAAAAGGCGGATTTGCCCGGTCTTTTGCCTCTTGCGCAACTTGACGGAGACAATAAGTCAACTACCCTGCCAAGCCCCATGAAATTTCGAGTTCTCCCGCTGTTTTTTCTGCTCTCGGCAGGTCTGTTTTTCTCCGGTCTGAGCAGAGCTGCGATCGTTTTCAGGCCGGGCGAAAAAGCGAAATATGTGGCTCCCGGCGAGGAGGAGATGAACGGAAACGCCGAGGAGTTATTCCACATCGGGCAAACGGCAGAAAAGGAGGGCAATCTCAAGCGCGCCATCAAAGCTTACAGAACTCTCGTTCGCCGCCATCCCAAAGATGCGCTTGCGCCGGGAGCCGCTTTTCGCACGGGTGAATTACAAGAAAAGGTGCACGATTATCTGAATGCGGCGGCGTCATACCGTTGGGTTGTAGAAAGATATCCCACCAGCCCGCGGTTTAATGAAGCAATCGAGGCGCAATTTCGCGTCGGCGAAATGTATCTGGCCGGAAAGAGGCTAAAGCTCCTGGGCATTCCGTTTGCCACATCGATGGATCGGGCGGTGGACATTTTTGCAGCTGTGATCCGGACCGCGCCCTACGGCAAGTACACAGCGCGTGCGCAGTTCGACATTGGTTTGGCTCGCGAAAAACAAGGGTTGAACGACGCAGCCTTGCAAGCTTACCAGGCAGTCGTCGACAAATTTCCCAACGATCCGATCGCAGCCGACGCGCAATATCAAATTGGATACATTTGGCTGACCGCCGCGCGCGGTGGCACGAAAGACATCGCGGCCGCAAATAATGCCAGGACTGCCTTCGAGGATTTCGTTTTTCGCTATCCCAACAGTGAGAAGGGGCCGCAAGCTCGAGCCAATCTCCAACGCCTCGAGCGTAAGCAAACGATGACCTCGTATGACGTGGCCAGGTTTTATGACAAGCAGAAATATTATCGGGCGGCTGTCATCTATTATAATGAAGTGATCCGACAACAGCCGGGCTCGCCCGAAAGCGAGAAAGCCAAGAAACGAATCGACCAGTTGCGTGCGAAAGTCGGCGAGAAAGCGTTGCAGCCGGCGTTCGCGGCAGAGGAAGCCAAGAAAAAGGCCGCGCCTTCTGCTGGAGCGAACAAGCCGGAACCGTCGACGCGCAGTTCTACCAGCGGCAACGAGCCATTGCCTCCGCCAGAAACGGATTTGGCGTTACCGCCACCAGCCTCGCTCATGCCCGATACCTCGAACGCCCCGGAGCCGTTGCCAACTCCTGAAAGCAGCTCAACGCCTGAGCCATCGCCTACTCCGGAATCTTCTGCCACGCCTGAAGCAACGGATTCGCCGACGCCGGAAGCCTCGCCCTCCCCCGAGACAACGGCCTCGCCTTAGCCGTGAAGAATTCGTTCGTGGCAGCGCTGGTCTGCCTTTCCTTAGGCGGCTGCCTCGGCTATCACATTGGACCGGCCAAGCCGTACTATTTGCGCGATGTCCACACGATCTCCGTTCCAACTTTCCGCAACGACACGCTCATCCCGCGCATCGAAGTGTTGGTGACCGACACCGTGATAAAGCAATTTCAACAAGACGGCACCTTCCGGATCGGGAACGATCAGAACGCCGACGCTATCCTGACCGCTGAAATCACTCGCATTAGTCGTTCACCTGCGCGCTCGATCCGCGGTAATGTGCTGGCAACGAGCGAATTTAATCTGGTGATGCGCGTGAGATACAAGTTGCTTGGCCGCGATGGCAAACCACTGGCGCCACCGGGCGAGGTGACAGGCACTACCAGTTTTTTTGTCGGTACCGATGTGACGACGGACGAACGGCAGGCGTTGCCGCTCGCCACCGAAGAGCTGGCGACACACCTCGTCAGTCAGCTGAGCGAGGGCTGGTGATGTGGAATGAAAGGCGAAGAAAAGCTTTGGAACATTCTCAACCACAAACTCGACACGCTGCGCGCCGGCAGTCGGCTGCCTGAGGCGATTCGCGTCGCCGAAACATTGCTCGAGTTGGCCAAGCGCACTTTCGGCGATGACGAGAATGCGTTGGCTTTGAGTTACGAGAAGCTCGGCCAACTTCTCGATCAAAGCGGCGATCGAGCCAAAGCAAAGCCGTATCTCCTCAAGGCGCATGCGGTTTTGGAAAAAGCAAAGCCGCCGGATCAGCGAATGCTCTATCGCTCGGCGCGACGGCTTGCCTTTTTATGCGATAATTTGGGGCAACCGGAAGAAGCGATCCGCTATTACGAAAAGGCGATTGCGGCCGGCACGCAGTTGGAGGACCTGCCTTATTCGGACTTGGGCACGATGTTGAACAACGTCGCGCTCATTTTCCGGAAATCAGGCCGTCAAAAAGCGGCGGAACCGTATTATTTGCACGCGCTCCAGATTTACGAAAAGCAACTCGGACCGCAGCACGCTGACGTCGCCTCTGTTCTCAATAATCTGGCTGTGTTTTACACCAACGAGCGTCGTTACGCCGAGGCGGAGAAAACGCATCTTCGCGCGCTCGCTATCCGCGAGAAAGTACTTCCGCCCACTCATCCGGATATCGCCCAATCAAAATGTAATCTGGCCGTCGTTTACCATTCGCGCGGCGATTACCCGAAAGCAGCGGAGCTTTATCGCGCCTCGCTCAAAAGCTGGGAGGAAGCCACTGATAAACCGCCGGAGGATTATGAAATCGTTGCTGCCAATTATGCCGATTTGCTTCGTTCGTTAGGCAAGGCCCGTAAAGCGCAACAGCTCGAAGCCCGCGCTCGCAAAAGGCGGCGCATGTAAGATCGACCAGCATGATTTCGTCTTGCGCAGCTAAGTCTCGCGCGCAATTTAATCAGCTCTTCCTCGCTCACGTGGCGGAATTGGCAGACGCGTACGGCTCAGGACCGTATGGGGAAACCCGTGGAGGTTCGAGTCCTCTCGTGAGCAAATGAGTTGGCGAAATTTCCAGGGCTGGCAGGGGATCCTTCACGTTTCCGTTTGGAGTGCGCTCCTCGCTATTTTTCTTTTTCAGAGCGCTCCGATCGTGGGCCGCGCAGTTTCCGAGAGCAAAATCGGCCCAATCGAAGCGAGTCGCTCGATCGATGCGTATCTTGAAGCCCTTAACGAAATTAGTAACGGTTCGCAACGACTTAACGACGCCGTTAGGCGTTTGCCTGAAGGAAAGTCGCTCGTGATTTTCGTGCGCGATCAAAATTCGCAGAGCGAGTTTCTTGGCATGCTAATCGCCTATCTATCGTGGCCGCGTGAAGTGCGGATAGTGAAGCTGCAAAGCACGACCGAGGAACGAGAAATTGCCGCGATCAACCCTCGTTCCGTAGCCGGGCTTATGTTTTGCTCTGTCGATCCGCCGCCGTGGTTGGGAAAAGGAGTTCGTCTTGGTTCTAGTATTCTCTTGGTGGCGGTGCCGGCGCACGAGGTTAAGCCGTGATCTTACTTCAATTGATAGCTGCTTATCTAATTTTGTTCAGTGCAGGTCTAGGCGCTACGCTACTAATCCTGCGAGGTGTAGGCCGGTTGAATCTGCTCGAGTGCGGTTGTCTGGCATGGCTTTTCGGCACTGGCATCGTCTCTTTGCTTTTATGGATCTGCGGAACATTCGCCTCCGGTCTCGCTTTGCAGGCAGTTGTTACAATTGTATGCCTAGCTCTCGGAGTGATGGGTTGGCGGGCGAGTCAACGTGCGGGTGCGAAGTTCGCGCTGCCCCGGCCGCACGGCGCAATTGAATGGTTCCTTGCTATCCTTATTGTAATCGAGGTTGCGACCATGTTCTTTGTTTCCTGTAAACATACTCTTGGTTGGGATGGATTACTGAACTGGGAAATCAAGGCGCGTTACGCCTTTCTGAACGGCGGAGTTATTCCGGCCGCATACTATTCAGACGCCGGTCGAGCCTTTAGCCATCCGAAATATCCACTCGGGATTCCTTTCACCGAGCTTTGGTTGTACTTGTGGATAGGCGAGCCTCACCAATTCTGGGGGAAAACGATTTTTCCGGCCTTTTACGCCGCGGGCGCGGCCTTACTCGCGTTGCTCGCAGCTCGGCTTTCCGGTCGACGCTGGATCGGTTTGCTGCTTGCCGCGCTGCTTCCTTTCATTCCGTTTCTGACGCAAGGCCCGGGCGGCGTGATCGTTGCCTACGCCGACTTTCCGCTCAGCGTCTTTTATCTGACGGCGCTCGGCTATCTGCTTTACTCATTGGATAAGAACGAGCTTCACCCATTTCTGATCTATTCGAGTTGCCTGGCTCTCCTGCCATGGGTGAAGCACGAGGGCGTAATCCTCTGGTTTGTTCTGGTTCTACTCGGCCTGGTGGTCAGTTGGAGTCAAAAGAAACTGCGCGTTTTTTTCCTAGCGCTTGGGCCGAGCCTACTCCTACTCGGCAGCTGGCGCCTTTACCTCAAGTTAATGCATGTGGCTTCAGCTTCTGACTTTGCATTACCGACTCTGCGAACGTTACATGACAACGTCAATAGAACGCTTCCCATCATTCGTGTGTTCCTCGCAGAAATCGTGGAGACGAGCCATTGGAGTATCTTCTGGTTACTTACTGGGTTAGCCTTGGTTTATCTCTTGTTTCTACTTCGCAACATGCGAAGCCTGCTGCTGGCTAGTGCGATTCTTCTACCAATCATAATTTACTCTTCAACCTATTTGTTTAGCACCTGGCCGAGCTACACAGCACACATGACTTCATCATTTCCACGGCTACTACTTCATGTCGTCCCGGCTGCATGGCTTGCGATCGGCCTGGTTTTGCCTTTGCCAAAAAGCGACAGCTTAAAGGTTCGGTTCTGAGCTCGATCGACGATAATCTCGTATCTGGTTCGCGCGATCCGGCAAATGTCCGCGCGATGTTTGGCGCTATCGCCCGACGATACGATTTGGCGAATCACATCTTAAGTTGTGGATTCGATTTCCATTGGCGAAAACGCGCCGCCGATATCGTGGCGAGCTGGAGCCCGAAGAAGATTGTCGATCTTGCCACTGGAACAGGAGATTTGGCCCTCGCCATCCAAAGTGCTTTGCCCACCGCTCAAATCGTAGGCGTCGATTTTTCCGAGGAGATGCTCGCCATCGCGCGGAGCAAAGGTTTGCAAAAAACCGTTGTGGCCGATGCACTCGCGCTTCCGTTTCCTAATCGCTCCTTTGACTGCGTGACCATCGGGTTCGGTCTGCGGAACATGGAGGATTGGAGTGCGGCACTACGTGAAATGTCGCGCGTGCTCAATCCGCAAGGTCACTTGCTCGTTCTCGAATTCTCCCTCCCGCGATTGTCGATCTTACGCGCGTTTTACCGGTTCTATTTGCATCGGTTGCTTCCGCTCTTTGGATCCTTTCTTACCCAAAAGAAGAGTGCTTACGATTATCTGGGCGATTCGATCGAGGAATTTCCGGGCGGCGAAGCATTGCTCCACCTGATGGAGGCAAATGGCTTTCGCGATGCAGCCGCCGAACCGCTCACCGGCGGCATCGTCACGATTTACACCGCGACGAAGATCGATTAACGCACACTCGGCGCGGCGCTTGGTGAAGCGCTGATTGACGGCGACGGGGATGGAGATGGCGAAGGTTGACTGACGAGCGGCAGTTTCAGCGCATTCAAATCCGGGTTGCTGACAACGAATGTCCCCTCGCGCTCGTCTACTTTCGCGAACCACATTCCATCGCCGCTCGCGCCGCCAACGGTCAATTTATGCGACGCTTTATCGTCAGGCGATGTCGTGAACACGATTACGAATTGCGGCTTGTCGAACCCATGTGTCGGCATGGTCGATCCAACCCAGCGGACCGCGCGCAACATCGACAATGTGTTTAAGAGCGATTGCGCGTTTGTTTGATTGATCTCGCCGCTTCCTTTCAGCCAGGTCAATCGGTTATTGGCGCCGCGGACAAGCGGGATCTCTTTGTCGGTCACGACGCTCAGCCGGTGAATCTGTTCCGGTTTGAATTTGAAGATCGACAATTCCTGCCATTGCAACGGGTCCGCGAAAATTTGATCGAGCAACCCACCGCGCACCGCCACGATGAATGGCTCATCGCCGAGCCGCGCGTATACTTCATTGCCCTCGATTTTTCCGAACGCGAGTGTGGCGAAGGGTTGCTCGCCTGCCTTGGTCTCGGCCGTGTTTTCGGATGCGAACGAGCTGAAGGTCAGTTGCAATTGTGGTTTATCGAGGCCGTACTTCGACAGATTGGAAGCGACGTCCTCAACAAATTTCGTCACCTGTTCGTTTTGTGCAGTGTCGATCAAACGCCGCACTTCGCCTGAATTTGCCGGCGCGTTGTTGCGGCTGACGATCGTCCAGTTTTCCTCTTTCCGGGCCAGAACTGTTTTGCCTTTGCCCGGCGCATCAATCGTAATCCGGTCAAGGATCTTTGTGTCGATCCGAACGAGGTGACGATCGCGTACATCGTTCGGCTTAGTGCTCAGGATTTCTTCGATTTTTTTGGGAAGCGTGTAAACAAAACCGCGTGACGAGAACCGAACGTAGACCTGGTCTTTTCCTTTTTCCGGGACGCCGCCGATCTGCAGAATCTGCCCTTGTTTATCGTCCTGAGCGAACAACGTGATGGAACCGCGGGGTTCGGCCAGACCGTAGGGATGAAGGTCGCCGCGATCGTCGGCCACAAATTGTTGAATGCGCGCGGTCGTGACTTGCGCAATCAGGTCGCCAACTTTTTGATCGTCGCTGCGCGCGCGCAACGGCTTCACGATTTCCCAATGATCGCCTTTTTTCTGGAGCTCCATTTCCCCGGCTGCAGTCTTGAGCACAACCCGTGAGACTTGCGCCATGATCAGGTCCGTCAATTTCCTGTCGCGAAAATCCTCCGGTTTTTTCTCGATTGCTTTCCTGACGGATTGGTCGGCAACAAAGGCGTCTTTCGAATTGTCGAAGCGCACATACATCTTGCCCTCGAGAGCGGCGTCTTTGCCAAACAAAATTTCCCGCGGCGCATCCGGTCCGAGTAACTTCAGGCGCAGCTTCGGTTTGCTCAACCCATATTCGTTCAATTTGCTTCTATCTGCTTCGATTTCCTTTGCCGAAATCGTCGCCGCCTTTTGCCAGTTCTCGAGGTCCGAAAGTAAACCATTGATCAGCGCGCTGTCGGCTTGGTCCTTGATCGGCGTTTCCAGCCGCCACTTATTGTCGTGGCGTCGGATCTCGATCTTGTCGTCGCCATTTTGGATAACGACGCCCTCGATCTTCTCCCGATTAAAATTGACGACATTGTGCGATTGGCGCGCTGCTTCTTCGGTTCCCGGTTTCTTGCCTTCGTAGAATTTGATATAGGCGAAACCGGCAAGCGCGATCGCGAGCAAAATAAGCGTTGTCCGCAGTTTCATGATTAAATTGGAAACTTAGACGCGGCGCTGCCACCAAACCGCGCCGCCGATGGCTGCCGGGATCAGCGGAATCAGCACTAGGATGATCCAACGCAGATTGCGCAGCGCATCTTCATTGAGAGTGAACGTGAGCGTCTTCGGAACTTTCGGCGCAATCCCGATGAGTTGTTCGCGGCTGAGCAGCCAATTCACGCTTCCGGAGATGAAATCGAGCGCTTGCTGGTCCTGAGTGAGCGCCTTGTCTTGAATGAACGTCGCGTTGCTCACGATCACCATGCGTGACGAATTCACCTGTACCCGCTCGTCGGCGCTGCCGCCTTTTTCGATCGAGACACCGATCGTTAACGGAGCGTTGCCGATTTTCTGGGCGTCGGCCTGAAATTTCGCCTGGTTCTCCGTGTTGTAATCGGTTTCGGCAAAGTATCCTTTCTCTGCCTGGATCAACGGTTCGAGTCGGATATTCGCTGTGCGTACGCGATTAGGATCGAGTGCAATCGACGATGTCCCCCCGAAAAAGAGTGCGCGCGCGTCAGCGAGTCTTTTTGTAACGGGATTGTCTGCCAAGAACCGCGCCTGCACGTCGCGCGTTATCGCGATCTCCTGGATGCCCGTCTTGATGAAAACCATCAGACGGTCGTCATTTACCTTCACTCCCAGTTCGTTGAGAAAACCATCGAGTTTCGGTGTTTTCGCTGATGGATCGAGCAGCAGCAGAATCCGCCCCTGTTTATCCCAGAAATCGCGCAGCAATTTCATTTCCCGATCGGAGAAATCGTACTGCGGCCCGGCGATCACGATTGTTTTCAGGTCCGACGGGATTGCGCCGACTTCGAAAAAATTCAGCTCCTGAAACTTAATGTTCTCGTTCTCGATGAATGTTTTTAGCACCGAGATCGGACTGGCCGGCTGTTGTTGCCCGAACGTCGCCGGCGACGATGCCTGAGAGATCGCCGGTTCTTTATGGCCCGTGACATAACCGAGCGTGTTCTTTTTGCCTTCCACCAAATCCATCATCGCGCTCGTGATCGCCTGCTCGCCCTTGAACGCGGTCACGCGCGGGCCCTCGCCGAACGCCATCCCGCTCTGATCGATTTCGGCCATCTCGGACGCTTTCACGGTCTTGTTGCGTCCTTCGTAATCGACAACGACAAGGCTCTCGTCACTGACCACTTTATATTTGTCGAACATCTCCTTGGCCCGCGAAAGATTGCGTTCCGGGTCGATTTTCTCGATGTCGACCTTTCCCTTCGCCGCGTACTGATACTCAGTCAGCAAACTCTGCACATCAGCCGTGATTGGCGTGTTCGGTGAAAAGAAAACCGTGATGCGCACTTTGCCTTTGATCGAACCAAGAAAGCGTTTCGTTTTATCGGAGAGCGCATATTTCTGGTCGCGCGAAAAATCCCAGCGCTTGTAATGTTTTATGCCGATTGAGTTCACCATCACGGCGATAAACAAAATGAGCGCAACCTGGACAATGACATTTACTCCGATCTGGAGACGGCGGATTTTTTTCGGCCCCGGTTGCTGTTTATCTTGCGCCATTGTCACAGCCTCCATTTGCGGGATTGGAACGCCTGATAGGTGAGCGTCAACATCACGATGGTCATGCTCAGATAGAGAACGATCGGGCGGGTGTCGATAATGCCGCGTGAGTACGTTCCCATGTGCTCGATCGCAGAAAAATAACCAAGCAGCTCGCGCGTACCCGAGCTGACATCGAGCAGAACAAACTGAACCAATCCGAGAAAGAACAGCAAGGTGATAGCGGAAAGAGAAATGATTGCGGCGACGATCTGGTTCTTCGTTACAACCGAGGCGAAGCAACCGATGGAAAGATAAAACATCCCCATCAGCAACAGCATCAAGTAAGGGCCGCAGAAGGCGCCTGCCGAGTTTGCTGCCGGTTGATGCGCAACAGTCTGAAAAATCCAAAAATAGGCGAGCGTCGGAATGCAAAGCACAATATAAAAAACCAGCGCGCCAAAAAACTTAGAGAGCACCACTTGCCAATCACGCACCGGCGCGGTCATCAGCGGCTCAATGGTGCCGAGTTTAAATTCCTCCGCAAACAGCCGCATGGTGATGAGCGGAAAAATCAAAACGAATGGCAACCAGAACAGAAACCAATTGAAAAATAGCTCTTCCACCGACGCCTCCATTTGGCGCTGGTTCATGTAGGGAAGTACGAAGTAACAAAAATTGACGCCACTCACGAGCAGGAAAAAAACGAGGACGATGTAGGCAATCGGGGAGTGAAAATACCCGCGCACCTCGCGCATGAGTAGTGTGTAAAATTTACGCATGGCGTTCGCCGGACTGGAGTGATGGAGTGATGGAGTGATGGAGTTCTGAGTCTTCGAGATATTCCGATGGATCTTCGGATATTCGATTTATCCAGTCTCCAGCGTCGCGCTTTTGCTCAAGCTTTTCGATCAGACGCAACAGCCGATTCTCAACCTCGTAGTGAAGCAAATTGAAATCATTGAAGCGGGCCTCGCTGATTTGGGTGGTTCGCTGCAAGCCGATCGCGCGAGTCAATGTTTCAGCTGCTGATCCGAGTGCCGTGTAGAGATATTGGATGTATTCGTTGATCGATCGGCGTCCGTACCCTTCCGCGATATTGGATGAAATCGATTGAGCGGCATCAGCGATCTGCGAACGGAGTTTGAAATCAATTTTCGATTCTTCGAAAGTCATTTTCCACACCAACTCAAATAACTCCATCGCCTTCTGCCAGACGACGAGATTCATGTAGCCGCGATTCTTATTTCGAAGTTCAGTTTGGTAACTCATGACTTAATTACTCCTTTACTCCATTTCTCCGTTCTCAGACTGCATCGGAGTGCGTGATCTCGACGAACACATCTTCGAGAGTGGCGCGTCGTTGCGATAACTCGCGCACAGTCCAGCGCCGCGCCATGGCCAGCCTAAAAATTTCTTCGCGCACATCGAGACCGGATTCCACGCGCAACGAAAATATCCTCCAATCGCCTTCCGTGTCGCTTGTCACTTCGCGCACCCCTGAAATTTTCTTCAATTGCTCGACGCCGTCGTCTGTCCCGACCTTTGCTTCGACCACAACGCCGCCCGCCTGCCGGATTTGGCCGAGCAGATTTTCCGGCGTATCGCACGCTTCGATCCGTCCTTTGTGGATGATGATGACGCGGCTGCATGTCATTTCGACTTCCGGCAAAATGTGGGTGGAAAGCAAAATCGTGTGCTGTTTGCCGAGGTTCTTAATCAACTCGCGCACTTGCCGGATTTGATTTGGATCGAGACCAATTGTCGGTTCGTCGAGAATAAGAAGATCGGGCTCGTGCAGGAGCGCATCGGCCAGGCCGACGCGTTGGCGATAACCTTTGGAAAGTGCGCCGATCAGTTTTTTCTCCACCTCCCGCAACCCGCACAGTTCCTTCACGTCGCCGACTCGCTCCGCCACACGCCGGTGGGGCACGCCTTTGAGCGCGGCACGATAATCGAGGTATTCGTTCACACGCATATCGCTGTAGAGCGGAACGTTCTCCGGCATGTAACCGAGATGCGCGCGCGCTTGCAGCGATTGCTCGAAAACGTCGAACCCCGCAATGGTAGCGCGACCGGAAGTCGCGGGCATAAAACTCGCCAGAATCCGCATCGTCGTGGTCTTGCCCGCCCCGTTCGGGCCGAGAAATCCCATGATCTCGCCCTTGCCAACCTCGAAGTTCAAATCCTTGATCGCGGTTTGGCCGGCGTACCGTTTGGTGAGATTCTCTACTTTAATCATTGGGAAGTTACGACAATCGAATGGACGTTTGCGTTGCGAAATTTTTTCTGATTGTTAACGGGCCGCCAGCGTGACCCTCTCGATACGCTGACCGCCACCCCCGGCGCGCACGATGCCGAGGGCAAAAGCAACGCTGGTTCCGCTGACGGCGCGGCTAAGTAAGCTTTCCACCTGTTTCACTGAATTCACGTCATATTTTCCAATCCGATAAATGACCAGACCGCGTTCAATGCCGGCTTGATCGGCTGGACTGTCCGGCTCCACCGCGCTCACGAGCACGCCGCGGCCTGCTTCAAATCCAAGCGCGTCGGTTAATTCTTGCGTCAAATCTTGCAATTGCATCCCAAACAAACGCTCGGCATTCGATGTCGATGTTTCGGCCGCAGTACGCGGCTGGTTTTTCGGCGCCGGTTGCTTTTCCGCAAATTTTTTGAATTGCGCAACGCTGTCCCGCACCACTTCAGCGGGAATGGCAAAGCCCAATCCCTGCGTCGGCACGCCTTGCGGTGTGAAGGCCATTTTTGCCGAGCTGATCCCGACGAGCCGCGCGGAAATATCGATCACCGGTCCGCCGCTGTTGCCTGGATTAATCGCCGCATCTGTTTGCACCAGATCTTTGTATTCGATGTTGTCGATGCTGATGTCGCGCTTGGTCGCGCTCAACACACCGCGGCTGATCGAGCTGCCGTAACCAACTGCGTTGCCCACCACTATCACGGTTTCGCCAAGCAGATTCGGCGAAATATTGTCGAGGCTGATGAACGGGAACGCCGCTTTGGCATCGATCTTAATAAACGCGAGGTCTTTCTTGTCGTCGCCGGTGATGTAATGCGCATTGTAAGTTTTGCCGTCGTTCGTCGTCACCTGGATTTTCAAATCGGCCGCGCGTTCGACCACGTGCTGATTGGTCACAATGTAGCCCGCCGGATCGACAATGAAACCCGAGCCGAGACTTTGCAGGGTCTGGCGAATTTCGTGCGGCCGGCCCCGATAATTTCCAAAAAATTGCGCGTAAAAATCGTCAAACGGATCGCGCACGGTTCGTCGGACGACCCGCTCAGTGTTGATGTTTACAACTGCCGGCAAAACTTTCGCCACCGCCAGCACGGCCGGCTCCGCCGCCGGATCGCCTTGCCCAAATGAAGATGTCGATCTTGCGAAGAGGACAGCGCAGACCCCGATGATTCCCAAGACGCGTGCTCGATGATTACCCATTTTGCGCAGCAAATAACGAGGCTGCATTCGCACTGTCAACTTGCGCGGCCAGGGTGGAACGCGCAGTCCCATGCGCGTTGTTAAATTACGCGGCTACGCCGCCAATTTTAGCATCGAGCGGCGGAGGGCTCGATGCACCTCAAAACTTGCTGCGCGCGGTAATGGTTGCAGATTGAACTCGCCATGCGCACAACCATCGCCGCTCGGGCCAATCTCGAACTGATCGACGAAAATTACCGGCGGTGGCAGGAAAATCCCGCGTCGGTCGATCCGAGTTGGTCGGCGTTTTTCGAAGGTTTCGAGCTTGGGAATCTGCCGCAGCGAAATGGCGCTGCGGTCGCGGCCGCGCCACGCGCGGAAGTTCGAGAGGGACAACTGCAAACGCGCGTCGACGGGCTGGTCTACGCCTATCGCATCCTTGGTCACACCATCGCACGGGTCAATCCGCTGGCGGAAAAGCGCCCGGAAAATCCGCAGCTCACATTGCGCGAGCTCGGCTTCAGCGAAAAAGATCTCGATCTTCGGGTTTCGTCGAAATTCTTCCTCGACAACGAGGAAATGAAGCTGCGCGAGATGATCGCGCGGCTGGAAAAAATTTACGCGGACTCGATCGGCGCCGAGTTCATGCACATCCAGAACACGCGTATTCGCAATTGGGTGCTGCATCGTCTCGAATCGCGCCCAGATAAGCGGCACACGGCGCGCGCGGTGCAAATCGCTTTGCTGCGCGCGTTGCTCGAGGCCGAATCGTTCGAAGTTTTTTTACATTCCCGCTACGTCGGGCAGAAGCGGTTCTCATTGCAAGGCGCGGAGGCGTTGATGGTGATTCTCGACACGATTCTGCACAAATGCCCGGGCGCTGGCGTCGAAGAAATTTGCATGGGCATGACCCATCGGGGGCGCCTTAACGTGCTGGCAAATTTTTTGAAGAAATCGCTCCGCGTCATCTTCACCGAGTTCAGCGACAATTACATTCCCGAGCTCGTATCCGGCGATGGCGATGTGAAATACCATCTCGGTTATCACACCGTCCGAAAACTTTCCGCCGGCGCGGAAGTGGAGATTCGCCTCTCCGCAAATCCGAGCCACCTCGAAGCGGTCGACCCGGTGGTGGAAGGCACAGCGCGCGCCCGGCAGCGCATTCGCGGCGATACCGAACATCGTCGCAAGGTCTTGCCCCTCTTAATACATGGCGATGCTGCCTTCGCGGGGCAGGGGGTCGTGGCCGAAACATTGAACATGTCCCAACTGCACGGTTACGGAACGGGCGGGACCGTGCACATCGTCGTGAACAACCAGATCGGATTCACGACGCTGCCGGAAGATGCGCGCTCGTCCATGTACGCCACCGACATCGCGAAGATGATCGAGGTGCCCATTTTTCATGTGAACGGCGACGATCCGCTCGCAGTCCTGTTCGTCAGCCAGCTCGCGATCGATTTTCGCCAGGAATTTGGACGCGACGTCGTCGTCGACATGTATTGCTATCGCCGGTATGGACACAATGAAGGCGACGAACCGGCGTTCACCCAACCCGATCTCTACGCCAAGATCGACAAGCGCCCATCGGTCACGCAGTTGTACAAACGCGAGCTGCTCGAAGCCGGCATATTGACCGATGACGACGCGGCTTCGCTGGAAATCGAGTTCGATCTTCGACTCGAAATGGCGCTCGACGATGTCAAAGCGCTGGAAAAAGAGAAGACCGGCAAGCAGGCAAAGTTCAGGGAATCAACCGCAGTTTTTCAACCCGAATACACCGGCGCGGCTGTCTCCACCGCCATCAGCGAAAAAGCGCTGAAAACAATTGTCGATGCGCTGACGCGTGTGCCGGATGATTTTAGTGTTCAGCCGAAGATCAAACGCGTCGTGCTCGAGCATCGGCGCAAAGTTTTCGAAAGCGGCGGCCCCTACGAATGGCATTACGCCGAATTGCTCGCTTTCGGTTCGCTCCTCCTCGAAGGCACGCCGGTGAGATTATCCGGGCAAGACAGCGCACGCGGCACGTTCAGCACGCGACACGCAATTCTTTACGACGCGAAAACCGGCGCACCGTACACGTCGCTCATGCATTTGGCGGAAAAGCAGGCGCGCATCTGCATTTATAACAGTCCTCTTTCAGAAGCGAGCGTCCTGGGTTTCGATTACGGATACTCGCTCGATTACCCAAGCTTGCTTTGCTTGTGGGAAGCGCAATTCGGCGATTTCGTAAACGGCGCGCAAACGATCATCGACCAATTCATTGTTTCGGCCGAATCGAAATGGCAACGACCGAGCGGGATTGTTTTGCTTCTGCCGCACGGTTACGAAGGCCAGGGCCCGGAACACTCCAGCGCGCGGCTCGAACGTTTTTTGCACGCGTGCGCTGAAGACAACATTCAGGTCTGCAACGTAACGACCGCCGCGCAATATTTTCACCTCTTGCGCCGGCAGATGAAACGCAAGTTCATCAAGCCGCTCATCATCATGACGCCGAAAAGTTTGTTGCGCGCCGATTTCGCGTCGTCGCGCGCGGAAGAATTTACCAGTGGCCGGTTCGAAGAGATTCTCGGCTCACCCAAGGTCGGCCCAGCCGAGAAGATGAAGCGGATCATTCTCTGTTCGGGCAAAGTTTATTACGATCTGTTGAATTATCGCGCCGAGAAAAAGATCGACAGCGCGGCCATCATTCGGATCGAGCAGCTCTATCCGCTCGCGGAAAAAAAGTTGCGTGAGATGATCAAGCCTTATTCCAAAACCGCGAAGCTCGTCTGGTGCCAGGAAGAATCGCAGAACATGGGCGCATGGAGTTTCATCGAGCCGCGACTGCGCGCCATGTTCAAACGCGAAATCGCCTACGCCGGTCGCAACGCCAGCGCCAGCCCGGCCGTTGGCGCTCTCGTGCTTCACAAACGCAGACAGGCTGCGCTTGTCGCCGACGCGTTTTCTGTTTAAGAGAGTTCGAATCGCCGCTGCTGAGCGATTTCGTCCGGCTTAAACGTTAGGGTTCAGTAATAGGGTGACCAGAAGGTCGCGTCGGCCACATCTGATAGCGCGTTGAAAGTCCGCCTGGGCACTCTCGGCGGGCTGTCCACCACGAATGGCCCGTAGCGCCGATTGAACAAGTCTCGGCCGGTATTATAAAGACGTTCATTTTTCCTTAGATAAGCTTTGAGGTCGCTGAAGACGGGACGGATTCCGGAAGATTTGTTCGTCTCGATCGCGTATTGATCGATTGCGTGATCGAGAAGTCGCAAGTCCTCCAGCACGCGCGTGGCTTGCGAGCGTTTGCTTGCCCGCAGAAAACTCGGCACGCAGATCGCCGCCAGAAGCGCAATAATTGCGACGACGATCATGATCTCGACCAGCGTAAAGCCGCAGCGGCGATGACTTAATCTCATGCCTTTCCCGTTCGTGTTGTTGATCTTAAAGAAGCAATTTTCTCGCCAGCAAATCGCTTCCTTTTGCTAATTGTGCCGTCTTTTCATTGGTGGCTCGCCAATTTTTGAGCTAGATAGCGGCGAGATGAGCATCGAAGTGAAAATTCCCGCCGTTGGCGAATCGATTTCCAGCGGCATCGTGTCCGTTTGGCACAAAAAATCCGGCGACTTTGTTAATGCCGGCGACGCTCTCTTTACTCTCGAAACCGACAAAGTCTCTACCGAAATAACCGCCGAAAAAGCGGGCGTGCTCGACACGCTGGTGCCGGAAGGTCAGGAAGTAAAAATCGGCGAAGTGGTCGCCACAATCGACGACTCGAAGAAGGCGCCGGAGGAAAAGAACAAGCTTCCGGAAAAAAAGAAAGAACCCCAGGGAGAGAAAAAGCCCGCGCCGGAAAAAGCGGAAACAACGACTGCTCCACCGGCGAAAGAAAGAGCGGCAACCGCTGAGACTTTGTCGCCCGCCGTGCGCCGGATAGTCGAAGAAGAAGATCTCGAGCCAGAAAAAATCTCCGGAACCGGTAAGGATGGGCGTTTGACGAAAGGCGATGTTCTCGCGGCCGCCGAAAAAAAAACTGTAGGGGACGCTGTTAGCGTTCCATCCGCCAGTCCGGCTCGGACGAAGCCAACGGATTCCCCCACAGAAGATCGACAATCGCCCGACGGCCGCTTCACCCGCAAAAGAATGTCGCCGTTGCGCCGGAAAATTGCGGCGCAGCTCGTCATGGCGCAGCAAACCGCGGCGATCCTCACCACGTTCAACGAATGCGATATGAGCGCGGTTCAGGATTTGCGCACGAAATCGCAGGACGCGTTCACGAAAAAGAACGGAGTGAAACTCGGTTTCATGTCGTTCTTCATTAAAGCAAGTGTAGAAGCGCTCAAAGCCGTGCCGGTCGTTAACGGTCGGATCGAAGACGAAGATTTTATCCAAAACAATTTCTATGACATCGGCGTCGCGGTTGGGACTGAGCGCGGTCTCATTGTTCCAATCGTGCGCGACGCTGACAAAAAGAGTTTCGCCGATCTGGAGCGCGACATTGCCGGTTACGCCACCAAAGCGCGCGAAGGCAAATTGAAGCTCGAAGATTTGACCGGCGGCACGTTCACCATTTCAAACGGCGGCGTTTACGGCTCGCTCTTGAGCACGCCGATTTTGAATCCGCCGCAGAGCGGCATTCTCGGGATGCACAAAATCATGGCGCGACCGGTGGCGATCGACGGCAAAGTGGAGGTGCGCCCAATGATGTATCTCGCGCTCAGCTATGACCATCGCGCGATTGATGGCAAGGAAGCGGTCACGTTCCTCATCAAAGTGAAAGAATGCATCGAGGATCCGAAGAAACTTTCTCTCGATTTCTAAATGGACAAATTTGATGTTGTTATCATCGGTTCTGGGCCGGGCGGCTACGTCGCCGCGATCCGCGCCGGGCAGCTCGGCCTTAAGACCGCCATTATCGAAAAGGACAAGGAACTCGGCGGCACTTGCCTGAACGTCGGCTGCATCCCGAGCAAGGCGCTGCTGACTTCGAGCGACCATTTCATGTTCGCAAAAAAGGAGGCGGGGAAGCACGGCATCATTATCGAGGACGCACATGTCGATCTTGCGAAGATGCAGCAGCGCAAAGACAAGGTCGTAAAAACTCTGACCGGCGGCGTGCGCGCGCTCATGAAGACGAACAAGGTTACGACCTTTGAGGGATTCGGCACGATCACCGCGCCTGGAAAAGTTTCAGTTAAATCGTCGAAGGGCGAGACCCAGGAGATTGAGACGAAAAATATCGTCATCGCCACTGGCAGCGAGCCGATCGAACTACCCTTCGCGAAGTTCGATGGCAAAACAATTGTCAGTAGCACCGAGGCGCTCACCTTTACTGAAGCGCCGCCCAAATTTCTTGTCATCGGTGCGGGCGCGATTGGGCTGGAGCTCGGATCGGTTTGGGCCCGGCTCGGTTCCGAAGTGACGATTCTCGAGTTTCTTCCGCGTATCGCGGTGGGCTTCGATCTAGAGCTCTCGAATTTGCTTCAACGCTCGCTCACCGCGCAGGGCATCACGTTTCATCTCGAAACCAAGGTGAGCGCGGTCAAGATCGACAATGGCCGCGTTACCGCCACGGCGACGAAAGGAAAAGAAGAACTCAAGTTCGACGCGGACAAGGTCCTTGTTTCGGTCGGGCGCCGTCCATTTTCCGAAGGACTCGGCGCGGAAAAAATTGGCGTCGATTTCGACGAAAAGAAACGCATCAAGATCGATAAAAATTTCCGCACCAACGTTGATGGCATTTACGCCATTGGCGACGTAATCGCCGGCCCGATGCTTGCGCACAAAGCCGAGGATGAAGGGATCGCCTGTGTCGAAACAATCTCGGGCAAGGCCGGCCACATAAATTACGACGCGATCGCGGGAATCATTTACACGAATCCGGAACTGGCCGGCGTTGGTCTCACTGAAGAGCAGGCGAAAGAGAAGGGGATCGATTATCGCGTCGGCAAATTTCCCTTCCGGGCCAATGCCCGGGCGATCGCGAACGATGACCTCGATGGAATAGTCAAGGTCGTGGCCGACGCGAAGACGGACCGGATTCTCGGCGCGCACATTTTGCAACATGCGGCCTCGGAGCTAATCGCCGAGGCCGTTTCGGTGATCGAGTTCGGCGGCAGCTCGGAGGATCTTGCCCGCACCTGTCACTCGCATCCCACTTTGAGCGAGGCAGTGAAAGAAGCGGCGATGAACGTGGAAAAGCGGGCACTGCATATCCTGAATCGTTAGGCAGATTTTTTGCTTGGCGGCGCCCTACATTTCTGTCAATCCTAACCGCTCAAGAAAGAAACCAACGATGCGAATTAGATTTTTATCTGCCACCGCAATTCTATGCGCGCTAGTTCTGGCGTTTTCCGCTGCGCCAAACGCTCGCGCCGTGGGCAATATTTTCGAGCACATGGCAATCCCAGTCGACCCGTGCAATTGGGGCGGGTGGTACATGGGCATCAACTCCGGCGCGACCTGGAACCATTTCGACATCGGCAAGCACACCAGCGAGGTCAACCTCACGGACCAATTTTACGAACTCTTTCCCGTTGCGGCGCGTGGAAGTAGATACCTTCGCCAGCTTCGATTTTCCCGGGCACAACGATAAGACCAATAACAAGCCGATTGGCGGCGGACAGACCGGATTTAATTTTCAGTTCGGCCATTTCGTTGTTGGCGGTGAAGGCGGTTTCTCCGGCAACACAAGCGAGGCGGGCGGGAAGTCCAGTGGGTTTCAAACCAAGGAGCTTTTCCTGTTCACCCAACAGATGAACGTGACGGCCGAGACCGAGTTCACTTCCATTCGCAAAGTGGAAACAGACTGGAACGGGTTCATCGGCGGCCACCTCGGTTTTGCCTTGTGGCAGTTTCTTTTTTACGGGTCGGGCGGGGCCGCTTTTACCGATGTTCACTTCACCGCCATGGACAAAGCGGACACCAGTTTCTTCTCGCCGTGCGATGGTGGCGGCTTACAGCCTTGCCCCGGGGCTCCTCGCGCCGTGCAGCCGGCCCCGCCTCTGGGAACTGTTTTTATTGGTGAAGTGGTGAGCAGGAAAACGTCTTCTCACAAAGACGTTCTTACCGGCTGGTACGGCGGCGGCGGCGCTTTATACGCCCTCACCAACAATGTGAGTCTGGGCGTGGATTACAAACGCGTCGATTGGGGCGATAAGACCGACCACTTCTCTTCGGGCGGACCGGTTTTTCCCGGCAACACGAACGTCGGCGTGAGCGCCGACCAGGTGACTTTCCAAGTCAACGTCATGCTCTGGCCCTTTCACTAAAGGGTAGAGGCGCTCGCCGCCGGCGAGCGCAGATTGCGGCAAGATCGACATCTACCGAGCGCGCTAATCGCGTGCTAAGTTCGCGGCGTGCAAAGCACCGCCGCGATTCTTTTGCGCAAACGCAAGTTCAGTGACACCAGCCTGATCGTTTCGTGGTGCACCGAATCGCTTGGTTGCATTCAGACCGTGGCCAAAGGCGCGCGCCGGATCAAGACGCCGTTCTCCGGCAAGCTCGATCTTTTTTTTGAAACGGAGATCTCGATCCTGCCGAGCCGCAAATCGACTCTGCACACTCTCACCGAAGTGGTGTTGAAGAATCCGTTCGCCGGCATTCGCAAAAACTATCTTCGCACCCAAACCGCCGCTTACTTTGTCGAGTTGATCGAGATTTGCACCGAACGCGATCACCGCGAGCCGGAACTTTACTCTCTGTTGCGCCGCGCGTTCGGTTATCTCGATCGGAACGATCCGGACCTGCGCGCGGTCTCGCATTTCGAGACCGAACTCGCCCGCATCGCGGGCGTACACGACGCCAAAAAACTCAAAGCAGATCCGGCTTTTGCGCTCGGCAACTTGTTTGGAAAATTGCCGCTCTCACGCACACCGCTCTTGAAAACATTGGCGGCAGAGACGAAAACCAGAAATCTGTAGGGGACGCTGTTAGCGTCCCATGGGAAGCCAACGGCTTCCCCTACAGTGCGTATCGGAAGAAAAACAATGAAAACGTTAATTGGATTTGGCTTCTCTATTTTTATTTTCACGGCTCTCAGCTCAAGCGCGCTTGCCAATGAAACCTACAAATTCGATCAATCGCGCTCCACGATCGGTTTCAGCGTCCGTCAGTTTCTCGGCACGACGCACGGAAAATTCACGAAATTCGAGGGCAAGATCGACATCGACCGCGAGCATGCCGAAAAATCTTCGGTCGTGGCAAAAATTGACGTCCGCAGCATCGACACTGGAATCGTAAAACGCGACAATCATTTACGCAGTCCGGAGTTTTTTAGCGTGGAGAAATATCCCGAAATGACTTTCAGGAGCCACAGCGTGAAACAAACCGGTCAGCAGACCGGCGATATTCTCGGCGATCTGACCATGCACGGTGTGACGAAACCGATCACGCTCCATGTGAAATTGCTGACGCCGGGGAACGACACGAAACAAACGCGTTGGGCCGTTACGACTGAGCCGCTCAAGCGCCGCGACTTCAATTTAATGTTTAGCCAAAGCGCCGAAACGATCTCCGGAATCAGCCAGACGGTCGCAGTCAATATCGAGGTCGAAGCAACCAAAGCGCAGTGAGAGGGTGTAGAGGCGCGTGTCCACACGCGCAAACGGTCATTCCGAGCGAATGCGAGGAATCTCTCATAGGCTTTTAAGTGCACGCTGATCCGCTTGTGTGTTCCAATCTTCCATTGCGAGATCCCTCGCTCCGCTCGGGATTACACCGGTGGCAAGCACTGCTGTCAAAACGTTATGAGCTGCAGGGCGAACTGGCGCATCATTCGCGTGAAGATCGACATCTTCTTTTGCGTAAATATGATGCGCAAATGGAAATTACGCCGCTCGGTGATTCCGCGCTCATTGTTCGTGTCGCTGAAAGTTTCGAGAGCGCGCCGGACGAAACACTGAGCGCGGTGCTTGCGGTACAACGCCGGTTGGAAACTGCGCAGCTTCCTGGCGTGATCGAAATCGCGCCGGCTTACACAACTGTTGCCGTATTTTTTGATCCGACACGCGTGGTGAGTGGCGGCGCTGAGCCAGATCGGTTATTCGACTCGCTGGCTGAACGGATTCGAGAAGCGCTTTCGGATACGCTCGAAGGGCACCACCGGCTTGAAAGCCGTCTCATTGAAGTTCCCGTTTGTTACGAAGCTGAGTTCGCGCTCGATCTCGAGGACGTGGCGCGACGCGCCGGCGTTCATTGGAAGGAAGTTGTCGATCTTCACTGCAGTGCTGAGTACCGCGTGCATTGCCTCGGCTTTACGCCGGGCTTTCCTTTTCTCGGCGGTTTGCCGGGTAAACTTGCGACTCCACGTCGATCGACTCCGCGCAAGGAGATCCCCGCCGGTTCGGTCGCCATCGGTGGAGCACAAACTGGAATCTATCCGATCAAATCGCCGGGTGGCTGGAATGTCATTGGCCGCACACCGCTGCGTTTGTTCGATCCGGTAAAAAGTCCGCCTGCGCTTCTGCGCACGGGTGATCGCGTCCGCTTTCGCGCTATCACTCGCGAAGATTTTGACCGCGTTGCCAAATGAAGATTGATATTCTGCGCGCGGGCTTTTTAACGAGTGTTCAGGACCTTGGTCGCACCGGTTCGCGGCAATTCGGCGTCTCGCTTGGCGGCGTGCTCGATCAGCACGCATTGCGCGTGGCGAACCTGCTCGTCGGCAACAACGAATCGGCTGCCGGATTTGAAGTCACCCTTGGCGGCTTGCGCTTGCGGTTTAGTGATGCCCGACTCATCGCCTGGTGCGGCGGCGACTTTGATGCGCGACTTGGATCGACATCGGTGCCCGCCGGTCACGCTGCCTTGGTTCGAGAGGGTGAAGAATTGACGATGGAGA
>DASYVQ010000142.1:0-7693 GCA_035936875.1 Chthoniobacterales bacterium | reverse complement strand
CACGAACCGCAGCGCGCCGTCCCGCCTGGGCAAGCGGCCGTCATTTACGCCGGCGACATCGTCATCGGTGGCGGTTGGATTTGCCGGACCGAGCCGGTTAGGCGAAGCGAAGCGCTCGCTCCTGCCTAACGAATGGACGCTCTCGTCGCGTTCTGCACGTTTCCGGATGCAGAGACTGCGCGCAGAATCGTAAAAGAGATTGTCGATCTTCGGCTGGCCGCGTGCGGAAACATTTTGCCCCAGGTGCATTCGATTTATCGCTGGCAGGGCAAAGTCGAGTCGGGCGACGAAGCGCTCGCCATTTTTAAACTCGACGCGAGTCGTTACTCCGAATTCGAAACGAAATTGCGCGCGCTTCATCCGTACGAAGTGCCGGAGATCATCTCCTGCAAGATCGACAACGGCCTGCCGGAATACTTAAGCTGGGTGGCTGAGAGCTGCGCTAAATAGCAGCGGCACGCCGTTTTCTGGCGAGCGCAAAGATTGTTACGCCGACAGCATTGGCAATTAGAGTCACGCCAGCAATCTTTGCCGCGAAAATCAGCCGACTCGGAACATCGATTATCGGATAGACGGTGAAGAAAATTGCGAGCAGACACACGCCGAGTCCGAATCCGGCGGCAATTCGCAGCCAAAATGGCGCGCGCGAACGAATGGCACCCGCGCCTGCAATCGGAATGGCGAACAACACGATATAAACAATCCCGTAGAAGACATTGGCGGCGTTGTCTACCAGTTGAAATGCTTCCTGGATTCCGGCGCCGATCTGGCTTGCAACGGCGATCACGAGCGTGAGAGCGCCGACGAAGATGATCGAGTTGATCGGCGTCTTATATCGCGGATGTAGGCGCGAGAACCAATCGGGCAGAAGCCGGTCCCAGCCAGCAACCATCGGCAGACGTGAGCTGCCGGTGACATGAACGCTCGTTGATGAAATCGATCGTATTGTCATCAACAGAATTCCCACAGAAGCCATGGCACCGGCGATCGGAAACGAACGCAGGCCCAGTCGCAATGTTTGCGGCACCGGGCCGATGAGATCGATTTGGTCGTTCCCGATGAATGCTAAAACGGAACTTGTGCCGAGAATGAACATCAGCGCAATGATCGGAGAGGCGATAAGGACGGAGCGCCCGATGTCGCGCGCCGGAGCGCGCGTTTCACCAGCCAGAATGGCGACGTATTCAAATCCGCTCAACCCGCCGACCGCGAGCTTGCTGAAGATATTGAAGCAATAAAAGATCGACATCGTGGGCGCGGCGATTTGGAGCGGGTGATATTGCTTCAGGTCGCCGCGCGCGAGAGCAATGAAGGGCAAAGCAATCAGGGCGCCGTAGACCAGGAGCATCGCAAAAGCGCCGATGTTGTGGACCCATTTGCCTAACGACAGCCCACGAACGGCGGTTAAAGCGAGACCGCCAACGAGCGCGCAACTGATCAGCGACACGCACCATTTACTGTTCGGCATCCAGGCCGCGGTTTCGCCGATGGCGTAGGAGATATTGGTCGTGACGAACATTCCGCCCAACGCGATCACAGTGATAGAGAGCAACCACAGATTCCACGCCACGATAAAACCGGCGAACTCGTTCAGGCCGAGTTTCGCCCATTGATAAAGCCCGCCCTCGAGCGGCATGAGGCGATTCAAGTAAATCACGACAGCGGCCTGCGGAATGTAGAAGAGCAAAATGGCAAGCAGCCAGAAGAACAGATGCGATTGTCCGAGCTTCGCGGCCGCGCCGACCCAGGTTGATCCGACGACAAAGAGGATTTGGGTGAGAACGAGATCCCAGAGACCGAGCGGCTTCTTCAGCGACGCGCTGTGCGCTTCGACGTTCTGCTCGGCGCGTTGCAGATCTGTCGTCACAGCGATGAGTTAAAATCTGATGTTGATCTAGCGCTGTTCGGCCGCCGGCTTTTTTGGCGGCGGCCGCTCATTCCGAAATTCGCGGTGGCGGATTTTGCCGCCGGCATAAGCGATGTAACCGCCCGTTCCCAAAGTGACAGCGCCAAGCAACATCACCGCCACGAGTAGCGGCGCTGAAGACCGTGGCCATTTTATCGGCGCGGCAATCGCCGCCGCGCTCAACAGGGCGAGGGCGTAGAAGAAATAAATGAGATCTTCGGCGCGATCCCGATGTTCATCGAGCCAGGCATGTCCGTCATCGTCTGTCATCGTCAGGACGCGATCGTAACCTTGTTCGCCAAACTCGTAGACCGGCCAGGCTACAGCCGCGCTGATGAGGACGATCGCCAGTGTCGCAATTTGCGCGTGCCGGCTTCGTAAAAAAAAGGTAACGATCAACCCGATCCAGCCGATGGCCAGGCCGTAAACCGGCAATGGATTGATCAGGACATGAAGGTACTCCGGCTGGCGGAGATCGCGCAGGATCGTCTCGATCATCTCAGGTCTTAGAGCCCTGGTCTTTCTGCGCGGCAGATTTCAGCTTTTTGTCGTCTGCCTTTTTCTTAGGTGCGTTCTCTTCTCCTTCTTGGTAGGGCACGTATTTCTGCCAATCGGCCGTGGTGAAATGCCACCACTCAACCCGCAAACCGTAGAAATTATTGTGCGCCATGGCCAATTGCAGAAGCGTGAGGTGCGCTTTCACGACGGGATCGGAGCCTTGATAATGCAGCATTGCGGCCGGCGTGAACTCATCGAAGCCGGTCGGCATGCTCACCGCACCTCCCCAGTCGTCCACTAAAGTCGCGTCCACCGAAACTCCCCACGAGTGCAGGGAGCCGACGCCGTTTTCAGGATTGGCGACGAAATCGCCTTTGCCCGCCAATTTCCAAAGCAGGACTTGCGCTTCTTTCGGCCGGTAAGCATCCCAAATTTTCAGGCCGTATTTGTACTGCTTAAGATATTTTTGGGCGCCGGCCAGCTGCTGCGCCACACTCGGTAGAATCAGCGCGCGGGCATTCGGTGGATACAAAGCGCGTCCGGTCACGTTGTGCGGCGTGGCGTAACGGAGATCGATAACAATGGACGGATCGACCTTCTGGATGTCCACCACCTCCAGGTTGGCACGGAGCGCCGGCACAAAGATCGACATACAGGCAAGCGAGGTGATCGCCAAATGTCGCAGCGTCCACGAATTTCTGTGAAACGGAATCTTGGGCATGAATTCTTAATCTCTTACTTTGGTCGATCAGTCGCCGGCGACGACCGGCGTCACGTCTGTCTTTGCAATGCGCTGCAAAAGAAGTCGAGCACTATCCTCCGGGACATTAAAATGAAGCTCCAGATTTGCGCCTTGTCTGGTGATCTCTGGTGCCTGCGCGAAGAGCAAGAGGTCCGAATCCTGGATTCGCAGCCAGCGCTGTGGTTCGTTATGCAAGCTGCGTCCCAGTTCGGAGGCCGCTTCGGGCGACTTCGCTTGCAGGAGTAATCGCGCCTTGACCGGATTCTGAAACGTCAGGGCAAGCCCGAGCAGCTGCGAGCTATCGAGCAATTCGCGCGCAAAAACCGGATGAAAGGCACGGGCCAAGTCCGGCGGATTGCGCGAGATCAGGCGCAGCGCACTTTCGCGGTCGAGCGCTTGAAAGCGATCGAAAAGCTGTCCGGTAATTTTTAGATCGAGATCGATTCCAAGCCGGACACGAACCAGTTCGTCCACTTCCGCGGCGGTGCCCACGGCCAATGTGGTTGGACCAACCCGCGCGAGGGCCAGATCGGGCCGTTCCCAAACCGGGAGCCCGCTAATCGTTCGCTTCTGAAAACCCTTGTCGCTTTGAATCGAACTGATCACGTTGGAAACATCGCCGCGGGCCTCGATCAAAAGGAATTCGCGAACCGTTCCAGCATCACTCGTCGTCGCGGCCCGCGTAACTCGAACCGCGTCGTGAGCCAAATTTAAAACCGGAGTGCGCACGGCGCTGCCGAGCAGGCCGTTCCAAACATTTTGCCATGCATCGGCTTGTTCTTTTCGCCAGCGCTTGGGCAGATCATCGCGCTCAAACTGGTCGATGTTGATCGACAAGATCGCTTCGGTCTCTTGCGGTAGCCACTCGCGTTTGCGCGGAGATTGAAAAACCAGCGGCAAGATAATCGCGAGCAGTGCCAGCACGGAGACAACGCTGAAATAAAATTGGCGCAGCTCCTGTTTGTCGATCTTGCTCGAGAGCAGCGCGAGCTCGGCCGTGTGCTGGGCATGTTTATCCACGGCCGTGCGATGTTTCCGCACCTGCTCGAGGAGATGCGGCGCGTTTGGCGGCGCGATTCCCTGTGAGGCAAGGTGCCGCCCAATGTTCAAGTAGGCCGGATTCTTCCGTTCCTCGACAACCTGGTGATGTGCTCTTGCTTCCCGCACCGCCTCCTGTTGCGCGCGAATATTTTCATTCAAAGTCCGGTCGCGCCCTTCATATTCGGCGCGAACGCGCTCGATATTCTTTTCGATGGCCGAGAGCTCCTCTTCCGCCGCGGTCAGTTTCTCTTTCGCCACGCGGCAGGCATCCGCGCTGCCGAGACGCGCCCGCACGAGTTCCGCGCGTTCTTCCGGCAGACGCGCGCGTCGCGCGCTAATGGTTGTCGATTTCGTTTCGAGGTCGGCTGGAGGCGGTGTCAACGCCTGGAGCTCGGATAATTGTTTCAACAGTTCGCGATCCGCCGTGTCGTTGTCCTGAATGCGGCGCTCGACCCCGGTCAACTCGCGGTCGCAAACATCGGCCGCGCTTTTCGCTTCGTTGCGCCGTTGCAGGATCGGTTTCTTCTCCACCTCTAACTTTGCCATCGCTTCGCTTTGCTTATGCGCGTTCTGTTGTCGCTGCGCCTCGATCTTTTTGATTCCTTCCTCGATTTGCACGATGCGGAGCGCGACTTCCTTCTGTTCCTGCTCCAGTTTCTTCAGCGCAACGATCTCGTTGCGCAGCTCGGGAAAATTGCCGGCTTGCGATGTGCCTTCCCGTCCGAGATTGATCTCGCTCCTCTGCAGTAACCGCTTTTCGTGCCGCAGCGCCATGCGAGTCCGCTGCCGCCGGATTTTTAATCCGATCTCACGCAGACCTGTTCGAATAAAGCTCACAGCGTAATTTGAGCTTATTCGTCTGACTCTGCCAATTTCGCCAGCACACTAAAATCTTCGAGGGTGGTCGTGTCGCCGGTGACCGCCGCGCCGCTGGCAATCTCCTTCAGCAAACGGCGCATAATCTTGCCGCTGCGCGTTTTGGGGAGCGCTTCAGCGAAGCGGACCTCATCGGGCTTGGCGATGGCGCCAATGTGCACTCCAACATGGTCGCGCAGTTCTTTTTTCAGATTTGCTGTCGCCTCGACGCCGGTTTTCAAAGTCACGAACGCGACCACGCCTTGGCCTTTGAGCTCATCAGGCCGGCCAACCACCGCGGCTTCGGCCACACGCGTATGACTGACGAGCGCGCTCTCGATTTCCGATGTGCCGAGACGATGCCCCGCCACATTCAAAACGTCGTCGATTCGGCCAACGATCCAGAAGTAACCGTTCTCGTCGCGCCGCGCACCGTCGCCGGTGAGATAGTTTCCTTTAAATTCACTCCAGTACTGTTTTTTGTAACGCTCCTTGTCGCCGTAGATTGTGCGCAGCATCGATGGCCAGGGACGGCGAATGATCAGTTTGCCGCCAACGTTTGGCCCGACTTCGCGCCCCTTTTCATCGACAATCGCGGCGTCGACACCAAAGAAGGGAAGGGTCGCGCTACCCGGCTTGGTCGGAATCGCGCCTGGCAACGGCGTGATCATGATTGCGCCAGTTTCTGTTTGCCACCACGTGTCGACGATCGGACATCGCCCGCCGCCAATTAGTTTGTGATACCACATCCATGCCTCGGGGTTGATCGGCTCGCCTACCGTGCCGAGCAGGCGCAGCGATGAAAGATCGTGTTTCGTAACCCAGCTATCGCCCCAGCGAATGAAAGCGCGGATCGCGGTCGGCGCGGTGTAAAGAATGTTTATCCGGTTTTGCTCGATAATCGTCCAGAAGCGGTCCGGATCCGGCCAGTTAGGCGCGCCTTCATACATGAACGTGGTCGCGCCGTTGGCCAGCGGGCCGTAAACAACGTAACTGTGTCCCGTAACCCAGCCCACGTCGGCGGTGCACCAAAAAAGATCCTCGTCGCGGATGTCGAAGACGTATTTCATCGTGGAATAGATGCCGACCAGATAGCCGCCGGTCGTGTGCAAAATCCCCTTCGGCTTTCCGGTCGAACCGCTGGTGTAGAGAATGTAAAGCGGGTGCTCGGCGTCGAGCGGCGCCGGCGGGCAATTATCATCCACGTATTCGAGCTCGCGATGCCACCAAACGTCGCGGCCGTCCTCGATGTGGATTTCGTTGCCGACGCGCCGGAAAACAATCACGCGCTTGATCGATGTTTTGCCGCGCAGCGCATCATCGACATTTTTCTTTAACGGAACAATCCCGCCGCGACGATAACTGCCGTCCGCGGTAATGACGGCGACCGCGCCGCAGTCTTCGATACGATCGCGAATGCTGTCCGCGCTGAATCCGCCGAAGACAACCGAATGCACCGCACCGATGCGCGCGCAGGCCAACATCGCGATGGCCGCCTCGGGAATCGTCGGCAAATAAATAATGACGCGGTCCCCCTTGTTAATCCTGTTTCGTTTCAGCACGTTGGCGAAGCGGCAAACTTCGCGGTGCAATTGCTGATAGGTGAGTGTGCGTTTCTCTCCCGGCTCGCCCTCCCACAGAATCGCGGCCTTGTTGCGGCGATGGGTTGTGAGATGTCGATCCAGACAATTCTCGGAGATATTCAGTTTGCCGCCGACAAACCATTTCGCGAACGGCGCTTTCCATTGGACGACTTTTTTCCATCGCTTGTTCCAAACAAGTTCGTTCGCCTCGCGCGTCCAAAATTTGTGCGGCTGCTTGATCGATTCCCGATACATCCGCCGGTACTGATCGAGGCTTTTGATTCGCGCCTTTTGGGAAAAATCCTTCGCCGGCTTAAAGACGCGCTTTTCCTTCAAGTGCGACTCAATGTTCTTGTTCTCGATCTTCATTTAGGTGGGCAAGCACGCTAGCAACCGCCGGCGGGTGGCTCAACGGAAAGTTCGCAGGATTTTCGTTGTCTTGGCGGAGCTACTCACCGAGAAGTGGGTGTATGAGCGATCACGTTTACAAAAAAATTGAGCTTGTGGGTTCGTCGCCGGATGGATTTGAGGCAGCCGTAGGAAATGCGCTGGCCCGCGCGAAAAAAACCGTTCGCAACATGCGCTGGTTTGAGGTCACTGAGACACGTGGCTACCTCGATGACGGCAAAATTGCGCATTGGCAGGTAACACTCAAAGTCGGCTTTACCCTGGAAGGATAGCTGTAGTGGCGGCTGTCCCCAGCCGCTTGCTTAAGCCCGCGCGCCTCTACAGCTCATTCTTCGTCTTCGACTGATTGGTAGAGCTTGGTCGCGCCGTAAATGAGAATCGCCGGTTTGAGCGCGAACACCGCGAGCCGAAAAACGCCGCCCAGGACCCGCCCGACTGGCAGTCGATTCAAAATCAATCCCGCCACAAAAGCATAAAAGAGTGATTGGGCCGGATTCTCGCGCACGTAATCCTCGGTTTGATGGCGAATTTCGGCGAATTGCTCTCTGGTGTAACGCAGACCGCGCTCGGCCAGGTCGTCGGAGTCTTGCGGAGATCGTTTAGTCATGGCGTTTAACTAAGATTGTCCGCGCGCTCGATTTGGTCAACGCAAAGTGAGCC